>JANNYY010000137.1:0-14449 GCA_031410355.1 Chitinophagaceae bacterium
CACGCAAACTGGAAACCACCGCACACGAAATATTAAATGCAGTGCACCCTCACCCTACCATGAGCGAAGCTTTGAAAGAAGCCACTGCTCCATTAAGGCCGCAAATGCCAACAACCCTTTCGGTAAAATCAAAAGTAGAAAAATGATAATTCTTAAACTGTGTCAGGGATATTTTACTGATAAAAAACATGGGTTGCAAGATACATCATGTGATAAGGGTTGCCAACGGTAAAATAGATCATTTCTGTTTAAACATGCCCTTAAAAGATTGACAACCCTTAGGAATTCGGTATATTTATATATTACAACAATGCGTTTTTGGTAAGAAACCATTTGCCTGTTTTTTTCGTTTAGTAATACTAATGAAAGCAGTTATAACCACAATATTAATTTTATTACTTTGCACGGCAACTGCTTTATCGCAAACGGTAAAATCAGACTGGGCCAATGCCATGCCGGGTAATTCTTATGATGTTTGCAAGGCAATAGCGTTAGATAATGAAAGTAATGTTTATGCAACCGGTTATTTTTCCACCACGGTTGATTTTGATGCAGGGCCAAACAACTTCAACCTCACATCTGTAAATGCTGAAGATGCTTTTCTGGCAAAATATGATCCTTCCGGAAAACTGGTATGGGCTAAAAGTATTGGCGACTTCAGGTACCAGGCAGGCTATGCCATAACATTGGATACCGCCAAAAATATTTATATCACGGGTATTTTTTTTGGTACCACCGATTTTGATCCAGGTCCGGGCATTAGCAATTTAACTTCTGCAGGTCATGAAGATATTTTTGTTTGTAAATTTGATAATAATGGAAATTTTATCTGGGTAAAAAGATTTGGCGGGCCTGAAAATGAATTTTGCAATGCTATTAAATTAGACAGGTTTGGTAATATTTATATAAACGGGTACTTTGAAAACACGGCAGATTTTGATCCCGGTCCGGGTACCTTAAACCTTGTATCGGCAGGTGCAACAGATATTTTTGTTTGCAAATTAAATAACAGCGGCAATTTAATTTGGGCACAAAGAATTGGTGGCCCATCATCTGATGTAGCTTATGCACTTGGGCTTGATGAACAAAATAATGTGTACAGTACCGGTTTTTTTTGGGCTACGGTTGACTTTGATCCCGGCCCGGGAGTTTTTGATTTATCATCGCCTGCCCTTGGCGATGGTTATATTTTAAAATTGAATGGAAATGGAGATTTTATTAAGGCCGGAAAAATGGGAGGGGACAGCAGGGTACGATGCACCGGCTTAAAGATTGACAAAACAAATCATATTTATATTACCGGGCATTTTGATGGCCAGGCCGATTTTGATATTGGTAGCGGAACTCAATTACTTAGTTCGCCTGCTGTTGATGATGATGATATATTTATTGGTAAATACGATCTGGATTTTAACTTCATCTGGTTAAAACAGATTGGTGGCCCATCTTTTCAAAAGGTATTTGACATAGATGCTGATGCAGCAGATAATATTTACTTAACCGGGCATTATAATGGTAATGCCGATTTTGATCCCGGCCCGGCAAATCATAACCTTACTGCCACCGGCGATCCTGATGCATTTGTTTTAAAACTTACCGGCACCGGCGAATTCGTTTGGGTGGCACAAACTACCGGCCCTTTTTATGGAAGTGGTTATTCTTTAAAAATTGATAGTGCAAATAATGTTTATGTTGGCGGTACTTTTGAGGGAACCAAAGATTTTGATCCGGGTCCTGAAGATGCTATACTTACTTCAGCAGGACAAAGTGAAATCTTTATAGAAAAGTTAAAGCAATGCCCCAATGCAGCAATTGCACAAACTCTAAATGTAAATGCCTGCACGGCTTATAAACTCAATAATAAAACCTACGATTCCTCCGGTACATACACAAATCTTGTTTTAAATGCTATGGGCTGCGACAGTATCATCATCACACTCAATCTTACTATTTCACGGGCAATAAATAATGTAATTGCCAATATTTGCCAAGGCCAGTTTTATATGGCCGCTGGAAAACTTCAAACAAAATCAGGAATTTATTACGATACGCTGAAAACCGCTGCAGGATGCGATTCGGTGGTTATAACAAATTTAACTGTTCGTGAAAAACCTAAGCCAGTTTTGGGCTTCGATAGAAACATTTGTGCAGGACAAAATATTATTCTTGATCCGGGTACATTTACTACTTATCTCTGGCAGGATTTAAGTACAGCGCCTGAATATACTGTTACAAAACCCGGAACATACAAAGTAACCGTAACCAATCAATTTAACTGTACTGCTTCTGCCCGGTTAATTATCCGGAATGTAATTGCGCTTCCCACTAATTTTTTACCCGGTGATCAACAGTTGTGTTCGGGCAATGTCTTAAAAATAAATGTGCCAGGCTTTAAATCTTATACATGGAATACAGGATCGGCTTCTTCAAATATAGATATAAGAACAGCGGGCAAATATTATTTAACGGTAACCAATTTTGATAATTGTACCGGCACAGATTCTTTAACCATTCAGCAAATTGATTGCATACCCATTGGCATCCCAAATGCCTTTACACCCAATAATGATGGCAGGAATGATTATTTTAAGCCCGCTATTAATCTGGAGATACAGGATTATCATTTGCAGGTGTATAACCGGGTTGGCCAGCTTGTTTATCAAACCAAAAACTACACACAGGGCTGGGATGGAAGGTTTAAGAACCAGCAACAATCTTCAGATAATTATATTTACCAGATCAGTTTCCGCAATGCGGAAGGAAAGTTGTTTAATTATTCAGGGAATATATTGTTGATCAGGTAACGATTTTTTATTATTTACACGCCTGGATATCAAATTACAAATATCAAATATCAAATTCCTAAAACCTAATCCCAAATTCCCATTTTCCCTTATCTTTGCCGCCTAAAATTAAACCCATTGGCTACCAAGTTTTCAAAAGAAACCTATTTATACTGGTACGAACTGATGCTGCTTTTACGCCGCTTTGAGGAAAAAACAGGCCAGTTATACGGTATGCAGAAGATCCGCGGCTTTTGTCACCTGTACATTGGGCAGGAGGCTGTTGCCGCCGGTTGTATGACTGCAACCACGCCCGATGATAAATTTATAACTGCTTACCGCGATCATGCTTTGGCCATTGCAAAGGGCATTACGCCTAAAACCTGTATGGCCGAACTGTATGGTAAAGCTACCGGCTGCAGTAAAGGAAAGGGTGGCAGTATGCACTTTTTTGGTGTAAAAGAAAATTTCTTTGGCGGCCACGGTATTGTAGGCGCACAAATAGGCACTGGCGGGGGTTTGGCTTTTGCAGAAAAATACCGGGGTACTAATAACGTGGTTCTTTGCTTTTTTGGCGATGGCGCTGCCAGGCAGGGCATGTTGCACGAAACCTTTAATATGGCCATGCTTTGGGATTTGCCGGTTGTGTTTATTTGCGAAAATAACCATTACGCCATGGGCACATCTGTGGCACGTACCAGTAAAACACTGGATATTTATAAAATGGCCGACTCGTATGAAATGCCCAGCGACAGTATTGACGGCATGAGCCCCGAAGATGTACATAACGGAGTTTTAAGAGCCGTAAACCGTGCAAGGGAAAAAGGAGGGCCAACTTTACTGGAGATAAAAACCTACCGTTACAAAGGCCACAGTATGAGTGACCCTCAAAAATACCGTACCAAGGACGAACTGGAAGAATACAAAGAAAGAGACCCCATTGAACATGTGATGAAAGTATTGAAAGATGAATACAAAGTAACTGATGAAGAGTTTGAAGTGATCATTGACAGGGTAAAAGGCGAGGTGGATGAATCAGTAAAATTTGCAGAAGAAAGCCCCTGGCCCGATGATAATGAATTACTGAAAGATGTGTATGTGCAGCAGGATTATCCGTTTATTATGGACTGATAAATAATCAATTTTTTAATTACTAATTTTTAATAAACAATCAATTTAAATGGCAGATAAACAAGCAAAAACAGAACAGTTAGATTCTTCGGCAATAGTGGAAAAAGCAAAAGGATTTTGGGTAGCGTACAGTAAAAAGATCATCATTGCAGGTTCTGTGGTAATTGTATTACTGGGAAGTTACCTGGGTTACAAATATTTAATAAAAATACCTAACGAACAAAAGGCCAACGACCTTATTTTTCCGGCTGAGAAATTATTTGGTGCAATTGCAAGTTCATCATCTTATAATAAAGACACGGTGAATATGGTGTTGAATGGCGATAAGGGTAGCGGCGTAACGGGTTTATTAAAAATTGCCAGCAGTTATGGCGGCACCAAATCGGGCAACAGGGCAGAGTATATGATAGGAGCCTGTTATCTTAATTTAAAGCAGTTTGATAAAGCCATTAAACATCTAAAAGATTTTGATGGCAATGATGCAGAGCAGGTACAAAGCAAAGCTTATATTTTGTTAGGACATGCTTATGCCGAGCAAAAGAAAACTGATGATGCATTGGATTATTACAAAAAGGCCGGCAATATTTCTGATCTTGATGAAGGTATGGCTGCAGAAGCATTGTTCCTGGCAGGCCGGTATGCCGAGGCAATGGGTAAAACAAAAGAAGCTACTGATATATTTCAGAAACTGAAAGATAAATACCCCGCAAGTCAAAGGGTTAGCTCGGGTGATGTTGATAAATATTTAGCTGCTTTAGGTGTAACGAAATAATTGGGAATTAGGAATTGGTAATTGGTAATTGGGAGTTTGGATAACTGATATTTCACGATTCACCACTCACGTCTCACGATTCACCACTCACGTCTCACGATTCACCACTCACGTCTCACGATTCACCACTCACGTCTCACGATTCACCACTCACGTCTCACGATATGTCAACAAGCTCATCAAACTTATATAATACAACAGGCATCCGGCTACCAAAGGATGCCTGTGTTGTAATTGTACGCACCGAATGGAATGCCGCAACCATTGATAAACTGGAAGCAGGCTGTATAAAGGTTTTAAGCGAAAACAATGTTCATCACAAAATTATTACAGTACCCGGCGCATTTGAAATTACGTTTGCCATAAAAAAATATTGGGAGCAGCATCAATATAAAGAAGACAAACCACATGCATTTATAGCAATAGGTTGTGTGCTGCGGGGCGATACGCCGCATTTTGAATATGTTTGCCATGCAGTAACCGATGGTGTGCTTCAGTTAAATTTAACCTTACCTGTACCAACAATATTTGGGGTGTTAACGGTAGATAACCAGCAGCAGGTTGATGAAAGAACCGGCGGTAAACACGGTAACAAAGGCACCGAAGCTGCGATAACTGCATTAAAAATGATATCATTGATTGATACTTTTAAATAACTGTTTATGAAGGGGATTTTCTTTTTCATTTTGGTGATTTCTATTACAGCCTGTAACAATCAATCCAAAACCGATGAAGTTGTTGTTACCGATACTGTAGTAACCAAAGTACAAACAGACTCTACATCAAACTACATACATACCTTTACAGATACGGCTTTAGAAAATAAAATTACAGCAGCATTATTACAACTGCCGTTTGTAATTAAGAGCAATATGTATATAGATTCTTTCAGCAACCACCGGCACAGCATGTCTTTTATGCTGGATAATCCTGCAGCAAATGAAACGGATATTAGCGTGCAGGCAGGATATAATGGTGACCAGCGTTTTGAAACCTATTACCGGTTTTTTGTAAATCCAAAAACACTCGCAATACAAGTATATGACCCTGTAACAGATAAAAGACTTACTGTAAAAGAGTTTTTAAAAACGCAGCAATAAATAATTATGAAGGTTCAACTTTTTATACCCTGTTTTGTAGATCAGCTTTACCCGCAAACTGCTTTTAATATGGTTAAAGTGCTGGAGAAAGCCTGCTGCGAAGTGGTTTATAATACCAACCAAACCTGTTGCGGCCAGCCGGCTTTTAATGCAGGATTTTGGGATGAATCCAGGGATGTGTGTAATAAATTTATAAAAGATTTTGAAGGCGCCGATTATATTGTAGCACCCAGTGCAAGCTGTGTGGGTTTTGTACGGAATTATTACAGTAAGATTTTTGAAAACTCATCACAGCACAACCTGGTTAAAGAGCTGGGCAAACGTATTTTTGAATTTAGCGAATTTTTGACGGATGTATTAAAGATCGAGAACTATGGGGCTGAGTTAAATGGAAAAGCTACTTACCACGATAGCTGTGCGGCTTTAAGAGAATGCAAAATAAAAACCGGTCCACGCAAATTATTAAGCTATGTAAAAGGTTTAGAACTGGTGGAGATGAATGAGGTAGAAACCTGCTGTGGCTTTGGAGGAACCTTTGCTGTAAAATTTGATGCCATTTCAACGGCAATGGCCGATCAGAAAATAAAAAATGCACTGGCCACAGGAGCCGAATATATTATTTCTACAGACCTAAGTTGCCTGATGCAGCTTGATGGATTTATAAAGAATAAGAACCTTGCTTTAAAAACCATGCATATTGCTGATGTGCTGGCAAATGGCTGGGAATAATTCGATCTCTTCAAAATAAAGGTTACGATGCCCCAACATGCCCCAATGAAAATCACCAATTATTCCTGATGATCTTATTACCCGGTGACAGGGAATTAGAAAAGCTACGGGATTACTGCCAATGGCTGAACCAACAGCTCTTGATGCTTTTGATTTATTAATATCTTCTGCAATTGATGCGTATGTTGAAAGATGCGCAAAAGGAACCTGTAACAGCAATTGCCCTACTTTTAGTTGAAAAGCCCTTCCTTGTAAATGAAGTTTTACTTTTTGCAAATCGCTCCAAAAGAATATCCCTGCGTATTTAATTTTTAAATACCTGGCAAAGGCAAAAGACCAGCACATGAGGAATATTTAAAAAATTGCCGTAAAATTTTCTATTTTGTGTCATGGGTATTTCCTGTGGCTCTTAACAATAAAAACAAACTCTGCTTAATTAAATTTATAGTTTATGAAAAAAGTATTCATTCTTTACCTAGCCATACTTGTTCAATTATCATTTGCAGCAGCGCAAACAATTGCACCGCTCACTACTCCCGAAGCTGCTGGATTTTCATCAGACCGGTTGAAGCGCCTCGACCAGGAAATGAATGCCTGGACACAAAAAGAATGGATGAACGGCGGCGTTGCCCTTATCATCCGCAATGGAAAAATTGCTTATTACAAAGCTGCAGGGTATAATGATATGGACAGTAAAATGCCTTTGCAAAAAGATGGTATATTCAGGATCGCCTCTCAAACAAAAGCTATTACAAGCGTTGCCATTATGATGTTGTTTGAAGAAGGGAAATTTTTATTGGACGATGCTGTTTC
This sequence comes from Chitinophagaceae bacterium, assembly GCA_031410355.1. Taxonomy (GTDB): domain Bacteria; phylum Bacteroidota; class Bacteroidia; order Chitinophagales; family Chitinophagaceae; genus Ferruginibacter. The sequence goes on from JANNYY010000137.1 coordinate 7,329, forward strand.
AAAATATATTCCGGCTTTTAAAAAGCAGCAGGTGCTGGATAAATTTAATGCAGCCGACAGTACTTACAGCACTGTGCCGGCAAAAAGCGAGATCACGATCAGGCAATTGCTCACCCATACATCCGGTCTTGGATATGCACAGATAGGTTCTGCAGAAGCGAATGCTATTTATGCCAAAAACAAACTAACTGCCGGCATTGGTGTGCAGGATGATAATTTACTGGCAGCCATGAACCGCCTGGGCAAACTGCCATTAATGCACCAACCCGGCGAAAAGTGGACTTATGGATTAAACAGCGATCTGCTGGGCTGTTTGGTAGAAGTAATTTCGGGCATGACGCTCAATGATTTTTTCAGAACAAGGATATTTGAACCGCTGGGCATGAAGGATACTTATTTTCTTATACCACCCGATAAAGCATCGCGGCTGGTAAACTTATATCGTGAAGATTCTACCGGACACCTGTTAAAAGCTGCACCTGATTTACTGAACGGGCCTGTGGGCCCAAACTACCCGCTCATCAACAGCACGTATTATTCCGGCGGTGCGGGTTTATCATCCAGCATTTACGATTATGCTATTTTTTTACAAATGTTACTTAACAATGGTGTTTACAACGGTAAAAGATTATTGAGCAGGAACTCGGTAAGGATAATGACGATGAACCAGATTGGCGATGTTGCTTACCGGGCTGATGATAAGTTTGGTTTAGGCTTCCAGTTAAGTACCGAAAAAAGCAGTGGCCGCAACCTGGCGCAGGCGGGCACTTACGGCTGGGGCGGCGCATTTGCTACTTCTTATTGGGTAGATCCAAAAGAAAAGATGGTAATGCTTTTTTACCGCCAGTTGCGAAATACTACACATGGGGATGTGGTGGAAAAATTCAGGGCGCTGGTGTACCAGGCGATAAATGATTAGGAGGTTTTAAGCGGACAGGATCATGAACATTATTGCCGAACATGTAATTAATCATTAAATTTGTAGCACTATGTCTACATTTTTAAAACAAGATCAGCCTACTTTTGGAAGTTTATCTGGCAATGGTAGAACCTTTGAAGTACCACCCTTTCAGCGTGATTATAGTTGGGATAGGGAGGAATGGGAAGATCTCTGGCTTGACCTTATTGGAATAGATGAAGAAGGTAATCACTATATGGGATATGTTGTATTGCAAGAAACAAAAGAAAGCAAAAAGTTTCTGATTATTGATGGGCAACAACGTATTACTACGATTAGCATCTTAATAATTGCTGCCGTTAAATTACTACTGGATAAAGGAGATACTGAAAGAGCTGAATTATTAAGAAATACATATTTAAGCTATAAAGAGCCAACATCTTTGATTTACAAAACCAAATTAAAACTTAATAGAAATAATGATTATGTCTATACTTCTCAGCTTTTACAATTACAAATACCTCAATATATTGCCGCATTAAAGCCATCTGAAAAAAGACTTGTAAGTGCATTTAAATATTTTAATAATGAATTAGATAAATATTTCAAAGGCAAAGCATCAGAAACTATTGCCGCTTTTATAAGCCAAAAAGTGGATGAAAAATTATTTTTTACTTCAATAATTGTTGGAGATGACATTGATGCGTATAAAGTTTTTGAGACCTTAAATGCCAGAGGGGTTAAGTTATCAACAGCTGATTTACTAAAAAACTATTTATTTTCAAAAGTATTTTCAAGAGCCGAAGGCGAAGTTGAAAGTCTTGAAAAAAAATGGTATCGGATAAATGATCTTTTAGGAAAAACAGACATAACAAATTATATCAGACACTTCTGGAATTCAAGAAACTATCCGGGGGAAAGAAAGTCAACTTTATTTAAGGCAATTAAGAAAAAAGTTGAAACATATGAGCTTTCAATCGAAATGATTAATTCAATGGATGAAAGTGTATTTATATATTCAGCTTTATCAAATCCTGACAGTGAGGTTTGGGTTGGAGAACAATCTAAATTTATAAGTGAAATAAATATTCTGGAAGTTTCTCAATGTTACCCGCTATTAATGGTTGCAAAATTAAAATTCTCAGAGCAGGAGTTTACAAAACTATTAAGAGACTTAGTCGCATTATCATTTAGGTACAATACAATTGCCGGACAAAATCCTAATGAATTAGAAAGAGTATATGGGAAAGCCTCAGTTGCAGTTTATAAAGGTGAAATTGTTTTAGCAAAAGAAGTTTATTTAAAACATTTAAAAGATGTTTACTTAGTAGACAATAGTTTTAAAAATGACTTTAAAAACAAACAGATAAATACAAATAAATATAACGTTTTAGTTAAGTACATACTGGCAAAACTTGAAATTCAATATGGAGGAACTGAACCTTCTCTAACTAATAAAAACTTAACTATTGAACATATATTACCCGAAAATCCTACTGATGATTGGGTAAATGAATTTCAAAATGTAGATGTACAGGATTATATTTTCAGGATTGGAAATCTTACACTTCTGGAATCAGCCAAGAATAAAGAAGCGGATAGAAAATCATTTGAGGAAAAACAAACAATCTATCTTACCAGTAATTTTAAAATATCAAATGAACAAACAAATTATACAGTTTGGAATGCCCTAAGCATATCGGCTAGACAGGCTGATATGGCAAATAAAGCCGCAACAGTTTGGAAAATAAATTATTAAAAGTAACTTTTACAAATACGTAATTATCTCTCGAAATATAAAAAGTACTTCAGCCAATCACGATAAGTGGTTATATTTTGTCTCGCCCAAACATTGAAACTATTACTAAAAAAACACCCTCTCCACCGTCCAATAAGCAGCAATGGCTGCAATTATTATTGATAAAGGAATTACAATTCTCTTACGGTAATAAGGCTTGTTGCCAAAGGGCAGGCCCAACAAAAGAAAGGCCGATAATATCACGGTTACCTGTCCCAGTTCCACACCCAAATTAAACATCAGTAAAGATTCCAGGTAAGCATTTTTGGGTAGCCCCAATTGTGTCAATGCACTTGCAAACCCCATTCCGTGTATCAGCCCAAATAAAAACACAATACCAATACGGCTTGCTTTTAACCTGGACGAAAATATATTTTCCAATGCCACGTACATGATGGATAAGGCGATCACAGGCTCAACAATATTTGTAGGTGGTTTTATAACGCCATACATGGCCAGGCCCAGCGTAATGGTATGGGCTACCGTAAAAGCAGTTGCCTGCCATAAAATGGGTTTTAATTTTGGATTGAGCAAAAATAAACTCAGCACAAATAAAATATGATCTACGCCCAGCGGAAGAATATGGGTGTAACCCAACTGCAGGTAAATGCCCAGCACTTCTGTCTTGCTAAGTTTTGACAGGCCCTCAACATCATGTGCAAATAAGGATTGGCTTATTAAAAAAAACATAATCAATAACCCCAATGCTTTTGTTGCCATGCTTTGTTTATTTTCCGAAAGATTGTTCATGTGTTATTGATTATGTTGTAAAAGATAATTGTTTTAATTAAAAGAAAAATGCCAGCTTCACCCTTGCAAAGATGGGGTTACCCGGTGTGAAATTGAGTTCTGTTACCGGTGCAGGTTCATTTTTTAATTGTGATGTTGTTGCAAACTGGGCTTCATTCCATTTTACATTAAAGATATTTTCCAGTGCCACTCCAATCTCGTATTTAGCCTTTGTGTAGTTAACAGCAGCATCCATTAAAAAATATCCTTTTGCTGTTATTGAATTATCTTCATTGGCCGGCCTGCTTTTAATATACCGGTAAGTTAACCCGCCATTCAATCCTTTTTTTGCTTTATAAAACAGTCCTCCGGTGCTGGTGGTGGTTGGCGCTAAAGGAATATAATCTGCACCTTTAGGTTCGCCAATGGCCCGTGGTTTTGTAAAATTAATATTGGCATTGGCAAATAAGTTTTTAGTAAACTGGTACCGTGCAATCACATCAATACCCTGCCGCCTTGTTTTACCGCTGGGTTCTATATTTCCATCATCGCCTACATACACAAACTCCTGGCTGAGATATAAATACCAGGCAGCTACATTAACGTATAAATTTTTAACCGGCTTTAGAATAAACCCCAGGTCAGCACCATAGGCAGCAGGCAGAATTTCTTTACCATCATTTGCAGTAACCACCCTGGTATCGTTGCTGTGAAAACCTTTGCCACCTTTTACATAAACCTGTACGGCAGGGTTTATGGTATATTGAATATTTAATTTAGGGCTAACAATTGTTTTATGTTGAGATGGGAGTTGAATGGTTGTAAGCTTATCAAAATAATTAAAATTAAAATAATCGAGCCTTACACCTGCGCTGATCAGCCATTGCCCAAGAGCAAGTTGCTGCTCCGTAAAAGCAAAACCATTCAGTTCTTTTATATCGCCCAGTTTTACATAATTAATAAACTTGCGCTTAACTACATTGGCTAATTTGCTGTCTTTGGTAAAATCGTAGCGTAAGCCAATACCATCGGTAGTAGTTAAAATTGCTTTGCCAAAAAAGTATTTTTCTTTTAAGGTAGAATTGTAACCCAAAATATTCCGGCCTTCGGCCTGGTTTATTTCATCGCCGTTAACAGAATCGTTTGCAAAAAAAGTAAAATCAGAATATAAATTAAATTTGTACCTGCTGTAAAAGGCCTGGTTTTGCCAGGTGCTTCCATTTATAAATTGAGTTAACAAAACAAGATTGGCATTGTATCGTTCGGTATTGCCGCCTTCACTCGGGTCAATAGAGCCAAAGCGTTCAATAGTGCCATCATTTACGGCTCTTTCCGGTATTTGCCCGCTGGCATCCCACTTACTTTTAAATGCCGATGCCGAAAAAGTAAATTGTGTAGCAGGAGAAATGACTGCATTGTATTTACCAAATACATTAAAGCGGTTAAAGTTTTGTTTATTAATGGTTGGTCCATCGGTATAATTAAATTCACCGGCAATGTAGGCGCTTTGCTTATCCTTATTTTTTTTTATAAGGTCTATCATCGCCAGTGTTCTAAAGGTATTAAAACGCCCGCCCTCAACCTGTACTAAACTTTTGGGAATATTCTTAAAGGTAGAGAAGGCAACATAACCCGCTGTATTAAAATCGCCATGCTGTGTATAATAGGGGCCGGCACCAAAATCAATATTGTTAATGGTTTCGGGAATAATAAAATGCGAATCAGCATATCCCTGTCCATGTGCATGGCTAACCATATTTACCGGCATACCATCTACCGATACTTTTACATCGGTACCATGATCAACATCAAAGCCCCGCAAAAAAATCTGTTCTGCTTTACCCCCACCGGCGTGTTGGGCAATAAATAAACCAGGTACTAACCGCATTAATTCCTGGGTGTTTCTTACGGGTTTAAGGTCAAGATCAATCTTGCTGATGGTACTAAATTTTGAAGCTGCACCGCTTTCTAAAACAATAGTTTCCAAACTAACTAATTCGGGTTGTAAGGCAATAATGGTATTGCTGTTTTCGGCAACAGTTATAGTGAGGGTTTTAAAACCAACTGAAGAAATTAATAATTGAGTGCCCGATCTCAGGATAAAATTCCCATCCTGGTCAGTAGTTGTTTTTATAAATTGTTTATTGAGATCGGCTATTGATACCGATTCCAAAGGTTGCCTGCTTGCTGCATCTACCACTTTTCCCCTGATGGCAGTTTGTGCCTGCACCTGGTAAAAAGATGCTGACAATAACAGTGCAAGCTGGATAATAATATATCTGCATTTTATTTGCATAATTATAATTTAAGGTTTGATGATTTAATGAATACAGCAATAATCAACTAAGCTTAAAATGCATAATTTTTTTTGCATGATAAAGCTGGTAGTGTGTTATTTATCACTGATAAGAAAGAAAATCATTAAGACCTGGGAGGAGGGTAGTCTCCCGGAAGATAATTATACAGCAGGGGAGAAGCAGCAGGAATTTGATAGATTTTTTTTAACCTATGATTTGGTATAGATTCTTTTTGTTGTAAACTGATATGGTCGTTTGCTGAGTTTTCTTTTTTTGAAGATGGGAGTTCTTTTTGTGAAGCTGCTTTTTTTGCATTGTCCATTATTTCTTTGTGGATGTGCATTTTACCATTTTCGATATGTACTGTAGCCATGTGCTGTGCATAAAAGAAAACGTGGCCAATAACATCACCCACATAAGGCAGCACAGGTTTAAGCATAACTACGGTGTAGCTTAAAAGTACAATATATAAGATCAGTTTTTTCATTCTTAAAAGCAGTGCAGCTCAGGATAAAATAATATTTTACGGTGTGTTATTGTTTACGGGCTTTCGTTCTGTAAATTTATTAATCATTTTAAAAATACAGCCTTTATTCGTTTTAGGCAAACCTTAATAGAAAAGAAAGTTCCTGTATAACACCACCTTATTAGCTTATGCCAGCATTCTCAAAATAATGTAATAAGGTTACAAAAGATCAGTGACTTATTGTTCTACTAAGGTTTAAAAACAGTGGTATTTCTTACCAACACTTTATGCTGCTTTTTTGAAAATAAGGTTGCCAACATTTAAATGTTGTCAACTATCAAAAAATTACTTTGCATTAATTGCAGCAGCCCTCTGCAATAACTCCGGGTTTTTACTACCCGTAATCAAGGCTGCCTTTGCATATTCTTTTGCTTTGTCAAAATCCTTTTGGTTATAGGCAATCCAGGCCAGTTCGTTATTAACATCAATATTTTTAGGGCGAATGGCATATTCCATCATAGCATATTTTTTGGCACTGTCCCATTGATTTGTTTTTACAAAACTCCTGCTAAGTTCCAGTGAAACTGAGTGGCCCGGGGTGCTTGCATCTTTGATCAATTGTTTTTGTACTTCAGCATATTTATCCATTGCTTTTTTTGTCTCGCCCATGGCAGCATACACATCTGCCTTCTGTTCTTCAAAAGAAGATTGCGGCATAATAGCATTGGCAGAATCTAATAAAGCTAAAGCCCTTGTATAATTTTTCTTTTTGGTTTCTACTTTGGCAAGTCCCGCCATGCTGGGGGCGTAGCTTGGCCGCAAATATAAATTTTCTTTATAAGCATTTTCAGCTTCTGCCCAGTTACCGGTGTTGTAAAATAACTCTCCAAGTACATTCCTGCTCCAGCATTGAGGTTCACTTCCTGGCAAGCC
>JANNYY010000138.1:0-1989 GCA_031410355.1 Chitinophagaceae bacterium
ATTTTCCAGTAAGAGTGGAAGGCCGGCAAGATGGAGTTATGACCAGGGAGTTGTTTTAAAAGGTGTTGAAGGTGTTTGGAGATTATATGGCGATGCAACTTATTTTAATTACATACAGCACAGTATGGATTTTTATGTGCAGGCTGATGGAACGATTAAAGATTATAAAAGAGATGAGTTCAATATTGACCATACCAGTAATGGTAAAATACTATTGATGCTGTATAATATTACCGGTAAAGAAAAATACAGAAAACCAATTGATCTTATCCGCAGCCAGTTTAATGAGCATCCCAGAACCAAAGAAGGTGGATTTTGGCATAAGAAAATTTATCCCTGGCAGGTTTGGCTGGATGGTTTGTACATGGGCCAGCCTTTTTATGCTGAGTATGCAAAAGTTGCAAAACAGGATACTGTTTTTGATGATATTGCCCCGCAATTTATCAATATAGAAAGACATACCCGTGATAGCAAAACCGGTTTATTATACCATGCCTGGGACGAAAGCAAAGAACAACTATGGGCCAATAAACAAACAGGAACATCTCCGCTTTTTTGGGGAAGGGCAATGGGATGGTACGGCATGGCGATGGTAGATGTGCTGGATCATTTCCCAGCCAATCATCCGGGCCGGGATTCGATCATAAAAATTTTAAACCGCTTTGCAACGGCCATAACCAAAGTGCAGGATGCAAAATCCGGCGTTTGGTATGATATTCTGGATATGCCAACAAAGCCAAAAAATTATAAAGAGGCTTCAGCATCCAGCATGTTTGTTTATACCTTGGCCAAAGCTGTGCGTAATGGTTATATACCTGCATCTTTTTTGGCTAATGCAAAAAAAGGATATGAAGGTATCATCAAAGAATTTATAGAAGTGGATGCCAGCGGACAAACCAATTTAAAAGGCACGGTAAGTGTTTCTGGTCTGGGTGGCAAACCCTACCGAGATGGAAGTTTTGAATATTACATGAGTGAGCCCGTGGTGGTGAACGATGCTAAAGGTATGGGCGCTTTTATACAGGCCAGCGTGGAGATGGAAATGGCAGCATTACCCAAGCCCGGTAAAAATAAAAATGTAGTGCTTGATTATTATTTCAATAATGAATTTAGAAAGAATCTGTTTGGCGTAAACATGCGTAAACACTACACCTGGGATGATACGGAGAATGGCGGCTTCAGCGTTTTTGGAAATATATGGCAGGCTTATGGCGCAAATTTATCTTCATTGGATATTGCGCCAACTGCTGCTAATTTAAAAAAGGCTTCTGTTTATATCATGGTTGACCCGGATCATTATAAAGACACGCAGCATCCAAATTACATGGATGAAAAATCAGCAACTGAAATTGCAAAATGGGTAAAACAGGGCGGTGTTTTATTGCTGATGACCAACGATTCTGCCAATTGCGATTTGCAGCATTTTAATACCCTGTCAGATAAATTCGGTATTCATTTTACCGATAAAAGCCGCAATATGGTTAAAGGTAACGAGTTTGAAACCGGTGCCATCTATAATAAAAATGCAAACCCGGTTTTTAAACAAACAAAAAAAATGTATTTGAAAGAGATCAGCGTTATCAATACAAAAGCACCGGCAACACCGGTAATTACACAGGATGGTGATGTGATCTTTGCCACGGCAAAATATGGAAAAGGAATCGTGTTTGCAGTGGGTGATCCCTGGATATACAATGAATATTTAGACGGCAGAAAAATACCTGCAGCATACGAAAATTTTACAGCAACAAATGAGCTGGTAAAATGGTTATTAAGCCAGGCAACAAAAAAATAATGATCAAACTAAAAAAAATATTACTTACTGCTGTTGCACTAATTTGTATTTGGTCAACCCTGTTTGCTCAAAAAGAAATTGTTGTGGCGCAGGATGGCAGCGGCAATTTTAAAAGCATACAGGAAGCAATTAATAGTTTGCCTGCTGTTGCAAAAGAACAACGCATCATCTTTATAAAAAACGGAACCTACAAA
>JANNYY010000139.1:0-3515 GCA_031410355.1 Chitinophagaceae bacterium
GGAGGGGTAAGTATTACCTTGAAAGATACATACGATGGCGCTACAAGTGATTCGCTGGGTAATTTTTCATTTATAACAACAGAAAAAGGTAAACACATATTAGGCGCATCAATCATTGGTTACCGTCCTTTTGAGCAGGAACTGAATATAGGATCGGTTGCCGTTACGCTAAATATAACTATGAAGGAATTGGTTACCGAATTAAAAGCAGTTATAATATCTGCCGGATCTTTTGTTGCCAGCGACAAAAATAAAGGAGCGGTTTTAACAGCGCTTGATATTGTAACCACCCCCAGCGCTAATGGGGATGTTACCAGTGCTTTTAAAACCCTGCCCGGCACGCAGCAGGTGGGGGAGAGTGAGGGTTTATTTGTAAGGGGAGGATCGGCTACTGAAAGTAAAATATACATGGATGGAAACCTGGTAAATAACTTTTTTTACAGTAGTACACCGGGTATTGCAACAAGAGGCCGTTTTAACCCTTTCTTATTTAAAGGAACAATTTTTAGTACGGGTGGTTATTCTGCCTTATACGGTCAGGCCCTTTCTTCGGCTTTAATTTTAGAAAGTAAAGATTTGCCTGAAAAAACAGAAGCTGACCTGGCAATATCAGTTATTGGTGTTGGAGGAGGTATTCAGCATTTGGCAAAAGACAAAAAATCATCCTGGGGAGTTTCTTACAATTATACCAATTTGTGGCTGGCTTTTAAATTCAACAAATACAAACAGGATTTTTATAACATACCGGTTTATCACCAGGGCGATGCCAATTTCAGGATAAAGACAAAAAGTGGCGGGTTTATAAAGTACTATGGTTATATCAGCGCAAATAATACGGGCTTTAGAAATCCTGATATAGATTCAGTAGTATTAAAAGATGCTTTTGAAATAAAAAATTTAAATACATATCAAAATATTAACTGGCGTGAAAATTTTGGAATGGGCTGGAAATTGAACACCGGTATCAGTTTCAGCACCAATAAAGATGATATATTAAACGAGCTGCAGGATGCCGGCAATCAAAAACAGGTTATTACCAATCCTTCTTTTTATGCTTTTAAAAATTTTAAATTAAACAACAAAGCACAATATGCACAGGTAAGGTTTGTACTGGAGAAGAAATTAAATGGCTTAAATGTTGTTCGCTTTGGGTCCGATTATTTTTACAGTGATGAAAAATCAACCTATACTTTATATGATGGTACCAAATTTTCTGAAAGGGTAAAAGATAACCTGGAATCGATTTTTGCAGAAGCAGATGTTTTTATCACCAACGATCTTGCAGCAAAAATTGGCGGCAGGGTGGAGCATTCGCAAATAGTTAGTAAATGGAATGTGGCCCCAAGGGTTTCTGTTGCCTATAAATTTCCCGATAACAGCCAGGCATCATTTGCTTATGGTTTATTTTACCAGAATCCAGAAAGAAAAATATTACCTGCCATTGCCAGCCTTGATTATTCAAGAGCCGCACATTACATACTGCAGTATCAAAAGATCAGCAGTGAGCGCACTTTCAGGGTAGAGGCTTTCTATAAAAAATATACTGACCTGTATAAAACAACCCTTTCAATAACAGGAAGAGAAGCGGCAACCAATAACAATGGGTTTGGCCAAGCAAAAGGTTTGGAATTTTTCTTACGGGATAAAAAGACATTTAAGAATGTGGACTTCTGGATATCTTATTCGTACCTGGATACAAAACGAGATTATTTAAATTACCCGCAAGCCATTACCCCAACTTTTGCTGCAAATCATACGGCCGCAGTTGTGGTAAAGAAATTTGTTTTGCCATGGAAAACCGGTTTTAACCTCAGTTACAATTTTGCTACCGGCCGTCCATATTATCATTTTGCGTATGATAATGCACAAAATAAATATGTAATTGGCGATGCCGGAAAAACCATCAATTACAACAGCATGAGTTTTAGTGTAAATTATTTACCCGGCATTGGAAAAAAAGATCCAAAGGCATTTGTTGTTTGGGTATTGGGCATTAATAATGTACTGGGCCAAAAGCAGGTTTTCAATTATAACTATAATAACAGCGGCACAAGAAAAGAAGCAGTAACACCGCCTTCAAAACGTTTTATTTACCTGGGATGTTTTTTAAGTTTTGGAATTGACAGAACACAGGATGCGATAAATAATAATTTGTAAAGCCAGCCCCCACTATCTCCCCCGAAGGGGGAGGAAATTGCGAAGAAAGATGGAGAAGAACAAAGAAGTAGGGAGGAATTATCAAAAATCTTTTTATAAATAATAATATCAATCACCGCTGAAATCTCAAACATGATCTTCTCCATTTCCTCCCCCTTCGGGGGAGATAGAGGGGGCCGGATTGGGTAAGGCTTTAAACATTTCATTATGTCAAATTATCAACAGGCTCCCGAAGGAAAAGACCCTGTGCTTTGGGAGGTTGCACAAAAAAGGGCAAGTTTTAAAACGCATGCCGTTACCTATCTTATTATGAATGCATTTTTCTGGGCTGTTTGGTTTTTATCATCAGGCCGGCACGAAAGGGATCTTGATATCTACGGCCTGGACAATTTTCCCTGGCCGGTATGGCCAATGATTGGCTGGGGTATTGGCCTTGCATTTCATTATGCCGGTGCTTATATATTTCCCAAATCCAATTCCGTAGAAAGCGAATATGAAAAATTAAAAAATCAACAAAAAAATAAATAAAAAATCAATCATCGCTAATATCTCAAACATAATCTTCTCCGTTTCCTCCCTTTCGGGGGTTCCCTGGAAAGGGAACGAACGGAATTCAAGAGGGGGCTGGGTTGGAGTGAGGCCAAAAACTAAAACAATGAAAAAATTATTTCTTCTTGCTGTGGTTTCTTTTTTAGCAACCGCCACATTTGCTCAAAGCGAAAAATATGTTGCAAATATGAAAAGTAATATTGCAGCAATTGATAGCAGTTTTAAAAACCCGGCTGACCTGTTAACGCTGGCAAATAAATTTGAACGTATTGCCATTGCCGAAAAAAATCAGTGGCTGGCTTACTACTACGCTGCATTTTGCCAGGTTAATTATACCTACATGGAAAAGGACAAATCGAAGGTTGATGCTATTGCTGATAAAGCTACAGAGCTGATTGATAAAGCCGATGCTTTACAACCAAATAACTCAGAGATCAGTACCATAAAAAGCATGATCGCCAGCAGCCACATGATGGTGAACCCCATGCAACGTTACATGGAGTACGGACCCGAAGCGCAAAGTTTTATTGATGCCGCCATGCAACAGGACCCTACAAACCCAAGGCCTGAATATTTAAAAGGACAGGGTTTAAAATATACACCGGAACAATTTGGTGGCGGATGTGCAATGGCAAAACCTGTTTTACAATCATCGTTGGCTAAGTATAATACTTTTAAAGCTGCCAGTGATATTCATCCAACCTGGGGTAAGCAAAGAGTTGAGATGTTAATTAGCGAATGTAAATAAGCGTTTTTGTTTTGGGTTATCAGCTTCGATAACCCAAAACTCAAAACCCAAAACTCAAAAC
>JANNYY010000140.1:0-3427 GCA_031410355.1 Chitinophagaceae bacterium
AATACGCCTGATTTTATTTCACTGTCATCTAGTTTATCGGTTAAAATAAGTCTGTCCTGTATGGGCATGCCCATCAATACTTTCAAGCCTGAATAACCATTACTGATCATATTATTTGCTTTCAGTTTTTCTGTTTGCAGGTTAACGATCTGCACAGCCAGCTTATCAATATCCACCCTTTCGGTAAACCCGTTATCGTACATAATTTGTACATCATGCTTTAATTTTTCAAGTCGGCTGATGTTGGCATCAAGCAGTTCTATTTGTATTTTACCGGTTACCAACTGGTAGTACACTTTGTAAACATTTGCTTTAATATTTTCTTCTGTTAATGCAGCAATGCGCTCCTGTAAAGTAATGGTGCCGTTACGTGCTTTTAATGCAATAAAAACCTGCCCGTCAAAAACCAACTGGCTTAATGTTACGCCTGCATTTGCATTCCATGGGGTGCCAAATTGAAAAGGCAGGTTTCCAAAACCTCCGGCAGGAAATGTTACCGTTTGTCCACTACCATTTTTAACACCCTCGTCTATCAGCACCTGGTAAGTAGCAGGACTAATAAAATCCGGAATAACCTGCACAGGGATGTCAATATTTCGTGTAACTGATAAATTTCCATTTATCTGGGGCAATGCAATGGAAGTAATATCCCTGTTGGTTTGCTTCTGTATCAGTATATCAAGCAAAGCATTCTTTACCTGCACCGAATTTTTTTTGGCATACTCAACAGCCTGTTGTAAACTGAATGAATTTACTTTTTGTGCAGTTACCACTTGTGCAGTTGCCAGCTTACTGATCGTTAACAGGCTTAATATAACAAGACCATATTTCCCTAATTTTTTCATCACAACTATTTTATTACTTATTATTTTTTATTGCTGATTTTTCTTTTTGTTCCCTGTATTTCATGATGAGCTTATATCCCTTCTGCGATACCAGGCCAAAAAGAAAATGAATAAGTATTTCTTCTTCAATTTTGGCCAGGCTGTGTTTTAACTTTTGCTGAAACTCAGGATTAAAGGGAACAAACATGGTTTCAACCCGGTAACGGCATAATATATCTACTGCCATTTCGGGCCTGTACAGTTCTTCCTTAATACCCCGCTGCAGGTTTTGGGTACATACATTATACAGGAACTCATTTTTATGCCTGCTGAATTTGCTGAATGCTGCCGGGTGATACTTCTGCATATCATGCAAAATAGACGGGTTCATTGTTTTAAACATCTCCGCCATCATATCCATTACTAAAAAAATTTCATGAACGGCATTCTCCGATTTATCAATATCTGCTTTACAGGCATATTGGTTGGTCAGGATCACTTCATCCACAACGGCTTCCACCAATTCGTCCTTATCTTTAAAATACTGGTAAATGGTTTTTTTGCTCATACCCAGGTTTGCGGCAATATCATCCATACTTATACTGCGTATGCCGTATTGCATCACCAGGCCATGGGCGGCTTTCTGTATTCTTTGTTTTGTATCCAGTTCTGTCATAATTGGGCACAAAACTAAGGAAACTTTTAATGTAACCAAAGTTTCCATCATGTTTTTTTACCATTGGTAACAATTTTTTAATAAAGGCCATAAATGTTTACCAAATGGGCGCATTTATGAATGCTTAACTAAACAATTACCTTTGTTAACTAAATAAAATATCATGCAAAATAATTTCCACTATAAAAAATTGTTCCAGTATTTTCTGCAGGGGCTCATTATTTTAGGGCCGGTAACTATTACCCTTTATTTTATTTACTGGGCTGTATCATCTATAGATAGTATAATACCCATCTTTACCTATCCCGATGCACAGGGAATAGTGCATGTGCGTAATTATGGAATCGGTTTTATACTCATCATTGCCATTTTAATCACTATCGGGTATTTTAGTTCCTTCTTTATTACCAGCCGGTTTTTAAGTTTTTTTGATAAGATGCTGCAAAAAACACCGGGCATCAAACATATTTACGGAACCACCCGTGATTTTTTTGAAGCTTTTGCCGGCGACAATAAAAAGTTTACCAAACATGTTTTAGCCAATGTTGATGATAATGATGTTTGGCGGTTTGGATTTATTACCAGGGATGATATGCAGGATTTTGGCCTGCAAGATTTTGTTACTGTGTATGTACCCATGGCCTATTCTGTTGCAGGCAATGTGTATGTGATACCCCGGAACCGGGTAAAATTTATTGATAATATAAGCGCTGCGCAAACCATGAAGTTTGCTGTAAGTGGCGGCGTTACACATATTGATGAGGATGAATCTAAAAAATAAATGAGTATATTTAAATAGCTAATGCTGCATCATGAAAAAAGCCGGCCTGCTTATATCCTTGCTTTTTATTTTACTTACAACCGGCTATAAAGCTTACTGCTGGGGATTTTACGCTCATCAAAAAATAAATTATTACGCTGTTTTTTTATTACCTCCGGAGATGATGGTTTTATTTAAACCCAATATCAGCTTCTTAAGTGAACACGCCATTGATCCGGATAAAAGAAGATATGCCGTGCCGGATGAAGGGCCCCGCCATTACATTGATATTGATCATTATGGTGTATATCCTTATACTTCATTACCACGGAAATGGAAAGATGCCGTTGAAAAATTTGGAGAAGATACTTTACAACGGCACGGCATTGTGCCCTGGCATGTACAAACCATGTTGTACCGCTTAACAGATGCTTTTAAAGCAAAAAACTACAGTCTCATTATGAAGTACGGCGCAGAGATTGGCCATTATATTGCCGATGCTCATGTGCCGCTGCATGCCAGCAGCAATCACAACGGGCAGCTTACAAACCAAAAAGGCATTCATGGTTTTTGGGAAAGCCGGGTGCCGGAACTGCTTGCCGAAAAAGAATTTGATTTTTTTATTGGCAAGGCTGCGTATATACAAAACCCCGGAGATTTTATCTGGAAACGGATTTTAGAAAGCGCCAAAGCCGCCGATACTGTTTTAAATTATGAACGTGAACTTACCCTTACGTTTCCTGATGATAAAAAATATGCTTTTGAAGAAAGAAATGGAAAAACGATCAGGCAATACTCTTCGGCTTTTACCATTGCTTACAATAAAAAATTAGATGGTATGATTGAGCGCCGCATGCGCCAATCTATATTTGCTATTGCTTCGTTCTGGTACACAGCCTGGGTAAATGCGGGCCAGCCCGATCTGAAAGAACTGGTTACTCAAAAATTTACCGAAGCCGAACTGAAAGAATTTGAGAATCTCAATAAACAATGGAGTTCAGGCGGCAAAATGATCGGCCGTGAAGAACAATAAATACCAATTGGTTTGATTTGGGTATTTTTGCTTCCGAAAATTTATTTATCAGCATGGCACCCGTTCATAATTTCAATGCAGGCCCTTCTATTTTACCTAAACCGGTTTTTGAAGAAGCTTCACAGGCAATTCTC
>JANNYY010000141.1:0-10715 GCA_031410355.1 Chitinophagaceae bacterium
GCTCTTGCAGATATCATCCTGCCAACCTGTAATCCTTGTTCAGCCTCGGGCACAGCGTTACCAACAATTACATCGTCTACTCTTTTTACATCTAATTGAGGCACTGTTGCCAGCAATCCTTTAATTACATCTACCGCCAAATCATCTGGTCTTGTAAATCTAAATCCGCCTTTTTTACTTTTTGTAATGGCGGTTCTGTATCCTGCTACTATATATGCTTCCTGCATGATTAAAGAGTTTATGGTTTATAGTTTGTGGTTTGTAGTTTATAAAATTTGAAGGGCTTTTTTTAAGTAAGCGGAGTTAACCACAAACAACAAACTTCAAACAACAAACCAAAAAGGTTGTTTATGCAACTTTATACGCCAAAGTTATAATTTCTGCATGAAACCAAAAAACTGAAAGCAGTAACTTATTTTTGCGCCACATGTATAAAATAATACGTTCTGTTTTATTTCTTTTTAATCCCGAATGGGTTCACTATTTTTCGATGAATGGGTTGCGGATACTTTGCAGAATTGGTTTTATTAATAATCTGATAGCTGCAAGTTACAAGCCACAAGGGGGAAAAGGATATGAATTGTTAACCCTTCAATTTAAAAACAGGGTTGGCCTTGGAGCAGGTTTCGATAAAAACGCAAAATATTTAAATGAACTGGAAGCCCTGGGTTTTGGTTTTGTAGAAATAGGTACAGTTACTCCTCTGCCACAGGCGGGAAATGATAAACCCAGGTTATTCCGCCTGCCAAAAGATAAGGCGCTTATTAACCGCATGGGCTTTAATAATGATGGTGTTGTCTCAGTTGCCAAAAGATTACAAGTCTGGCGGCTAAATCAATCTACAATCAGCAATCTAAAATCTAAAATCATCATCGGTGGCAACATCGGCAAAAACAAAATAACGCCCAACGAAGATGCCTGGAAGGATTATGAAATTTGTTTTACTGCATTGCACGATCATGTAGATTATTTTGTTGTGAATGTGAGCAGCCCCAATACGCCCGGCCTTAGGGAATTGCAGGAAAAAGATGCATTACATAAGATTCTTACCAATCTTCAAAATTTAAATACAAAACAGCTGAAGCCTAAGCCCATTTTGCTAAAAATAGCTCCTGATCTTAGTTTGGAACAAATTGACGACGTAATTGATCTGGCTCTTGAAATTAAACTTGATGGTTTAGTTGCATCAAACACTACCATAAGCAGAGACCAACTCAAAACACCAAACTCAAAACTTAAAACCATTGGTGCCGGCGGTTTAAGTGGATTGCCACTAAAGTACAGAAGCACAGAAATGGTGAAATACATTTATAAAAAAACAAACGGTAAAATTCCAATTATTGCAAGCGGTGGTATATTTACCGGAGCCGATGCAATAGAAAAAATTGATGCAGGTGCATCATTGGTGCAAGTATGGACCGGTTTTATTTACGAAGGGCCGGGCATAGTAAAAAAGATTTGTAAAAAAATTTCAGAAAAAAATTAATCTCTTGCATTATTATTAGCACATTTGCACATCAGCACATTAGCACATTGGCATTATGAACCATTTATTTACATCAGAAAGCATCATCAGTTTTTTTATCCTGGTTGTACTGGAAGTGGTACTGGGTATTGATAACGTAATTTTTGTAAGCATTATCCTTAACAGGCTTGAAAAAGATAAGGACCAGAAAAAAGCAAGGCGTATGTGGATGCTTACCGGTATTCTTTCACGCAGTTTATTGCTGCTGGGGCTTGGCTGGCTTTTATCTCAAAAAGGTAAAGCTGTATTTACAATTTTCCATAAAGGATTCGACCTGGCAAGTATTGTAATGCTTGCCGGCGGTATATTCCTTATCTATAAATCGGTGATGGAGATACATCATAAGCTGGAAGGCGAAGACCCAAATGCATCGCAACAAAAAAGTAAAAAAATAACCCTGTTAAATGCCATCGGGCAAATCATGCTGATAGATGCTGTTTTTTCTTTCGACAGCATTATCACCGCAGGTGGTACGGCAAAATATGTGGAGATCATGATCGCTGCAGTTGTAATTGCCATGACCATCATGTTTCTGTTCAGCCCTGCTATTTCCGCATTCATACACAAGCATCCTACTTTAAAAATGCTGGCACTTTCTTTTTTGGTGATGATCGGTTTAAGCCTGATCATCGAAGGATGGGACAGTGAAACAGCAGAAAAGCTTCACTTGAAAAATTATATTTATTTTGGAATGGCTTTTTCATTTGGTGTAGAAATGTTAAACATGATCATGCGGAAAAGGATGAAGAAAAACAGGGTGGTTGAATTAAATGAGCCCTATATCAGGAAAAGCGAAGAAGAATTTTCAGATGAGGCAAAGTAAAGTGGCAGCAACTATTCCGGCTGTTTCGGTTCTTAACCTTGTTTCACCAAGGGCTACCGCACTAAAATGATTTTGCAAAGCCAACTCAATTTCTGCAGGCGTAAAATCACCTTCGGGGCCAATTAAAATAATTTTAGAATATAATGATTCATTATTAAGGTCAGCTAAATTGCGCTTTGCATCATCAATACAATGTGCTATAAATTTTTGTTGATGTGCAGATGATGTAATAAGCTCATTAAATTTTGTTGGCTCATGCAAAACCGGCAACCATGTTTGTTGAGATTGAAGCATGGCACTTACCAAAATACTTTTCATCCGCTCAAACTTAAAAGCAGTTTTTTCGGTGCGGCTGCAAATAAGTGGTATAATTTCTGACACGCCTATCTCGGTTGCTTTTTCTAAAAACCATTCAAAGCGGGTGTTGTTTTTTACAGGAGAAATGGCGATGGTGATTGTAGATTTCGGATTGGCGATTTTAGATTTTTGTATAATCTTAAGAGCGCATTTTTTTCTGTTATTGTCGGCTATTTCAGCAATAAGTAAATCGCCTTTCCCATTTGTCAGTTGTAGTTGCTCGCCATTCTGCATACGCAACACCTGCACTATATGCTTGCTGCTGGTTTCATCCAGCACAACATCAGTAGTTGATGCAACTAAATCTTCTTTATAAAAAAAGGGAACTGACAAATTTTGTTATTTATCTAAGAAGGAATTTTTATTTTTTGAAAAGATCAACTTGATCACCGCAACAACCCCGCTGGTTGCCATGATATAAAAACCAATGCTTAGTATTTTGTCTGCATTGGCAGTATGAAGAATTTTTTGTAAAAATCCAAATAACCCAGTTACAAAGCCAATAATAAAAACAGCAATGATGTACTTATACTTTATCACAGCCATCCTTTTTTACTTTTGATTTTTTACTTTTTACTTTTAAAAAGGCGCATCCTCATCAAACTCACCGTCATTCATTTTGCTGCCTTTCTGTATATACAATTTTGCACCATCGCCATCATCAGTTTTTACCGGCTTCCAGTTTCCGCCCGGTAAGCCACTTGCAAAATCACTGCCCCCTTCTTCTTCTATAAACTTTTGTATATGCAATAACGCTTTTAGTTTTATTGTATCCAGACTACCATTACGGTGCTTGGCAATCTTTACAAAAGTTTCACCTTTATTACTTTCGCCCATTTCGTTGCTGGTAATATCGTAATATTCAGGGCGGTATAAAAACATAACCATATCTGCATCCTGCTCAATTGCTCCTGATTCTCTCAAATCACTCAACTGTGGAATCTTTGCGCCTTCTTTTCTTTTCTCTACCTCACGACTTAACTGTGACAGCGCAATAATAGGAACCTGTAATTCTTTTGCCAACCCTTTTAAATCACGTGATATACGGCTGATCTCCTGCTCCCTGTTGCCATTGCGGTTTTCGCCTGCCCCACTCATCAACTGTAAATAGTCAATAATGATGAGGCCAACATTGTGCTTATTTTTTAAACGGCGGCATTTGGCCCTTAATTCAAAAATATTCAGCGCTGCGGTATCATCAATAAATATGGGTGCTTTTGATAAACGCTCAATACCGTTTTTATACAATTGTTTCATCTCATGCTCTTCCAATTTACCACGGGCAATTTTCTCCAGCCATATTTCACTTTCGGCACTTAAAATTCTTTGTACTAATTGAGAGCTGCTCATCTCCAAACTAAAAAATCCTACAGCCGTTGGTTTTGTAGGATGCAGCGCTGCACTACGGGCAAGGTTTAATGCAAAAGCAGTTTTACCAACCGATGGCCTGGCAGCCAGCACAATCAAATCTGTAGATTGCCAGCCATAAGTAATTCTGTCTAATGAATGAAAGCCAGTTGGTACACCAGTAATATCTTCCTGCCTGTTGCGCATATCTTCAATACGCTGAATGGTTTTTACCAAAACCGTATCAATACTGTCGAAATTTTTGCGCAGGTGATTGTTGGTGATCTCAAAAAGCTTACTTTCTGCTTCATCAAGCATATCAAAAACGTCGGTGCTGTCTTCATAAGCATCACCAATTATTTCTCCGCTTATACGGATCAGTTCACGCTGTATAAATTTTTGTAAAACTATCCTGGAGTGGGCCTCAATATTGGCAGAAGAAACAACAGCATTGGTTAGCCGGGTAACATAATAGGGGCCGCCAACTGCATCCAGTTCTTCTCTAAACTTAAGTTCTTCCACAACCGTTAACAGGTCTATTGGTAAACTTTTAATTGCCAAAGCCTGCATCGCTTTATATATGCGCTGGTTGGCATCTACATAAAAACATTCGGGTTTTAAAATTTCCACTACGGTATCAAATGCACTTTTTTCGAGCATAATGGCACCAAGTACAGCTTCTTCCAGTTCCTTTGCCTGCGGCGGAACCTTACCATACATCATGTTTCCAAGATCGAGGGGCGCTTTACGGCGCAGTTTTTTGTCTTTATTAAAATTCGTAAGTTCCATGTTCAAATTAGCTCTGGCTTGTTAGTTATTCCGTCAGGGCGGCTAAGGTAAAGGCAAAATTCTGGGCAAATTCCAGAGTTTATTAACATCCTTGTATTTCACTTTTTTTATAATGATTTTCCACCTTGTATTCACAGCCAAAGGTAAGTTCTTCACGGCTTATCAACAGGCTTATTAACACACATTATTCAAACACAGCCGCATTACGTAACAATTTATTAACATGGTAAAATTACTATCCGCTTATTTCTTCACCTCATGCAATTTTTTTTCTTTTGCATTTTTAAAAATCAATTAGTAGTTTTTAATCTTACTCCTTTTACAATACTTGTAAACCCTCCTTTCTAAATGCCAATGGCTATCTTTGTTATTCAATAATAAATTTTAATACGCAGATGATTATTAGTTACAACTGGCTTAGTGAATACCTGCCCGAAACAATTGAACCTGAAAAATTGAGTAAAATACTTACGGCTATAGGGCTTGAGGTGGAAAGCCTGCATAAATATGAAGTTGTTAAAGGCGGGCTGCAGGGCCTGGTGGTTGGCGAAGTGCTTACCTGCGAAAAACATCCTGATGCCGATAAATTAAAATTAACAAATGTAAATATTGGCGCTGCAGAAAAACTACAGATCGTTTGTGGTGCAGCTAATGTTGCAGCAGGGCAAAAAGTTGTTGTGGCTACCATTGGTTCAACCATCTACCCAGTTAACGGAGAGCCTTTAACCATGAAGAAGGCGAAGATACGTGGCGTTGAAAGCCAGGGAATGATTTGTGCCGAAGATGAAATTGGTTTGGGTGAAAGCCACGCCGGGATTATGGTTTTGCCACACAATACCATTGCGGGCACACCTGCTGCGGAATATTTTAAACTTACCGATGATCATATTTTTGAAATTGGCCTAACCCCAAACCGCATAGATGCCATGAGCCACCTGGGTGTAGCCAGGGATGTGTGTGCATACTTATCGCACCACAATAAAAAAAATACCATTGTAAAAACGCCTTTTAAAAATACTTTTAAACCCGATAACCAGGGTTTACAAATGGAAGTTGTTATTGAAAATACCGATGCCTGCCAGCGTTATGCAGGTGTAAGTATTGAAGGCGTAACCATTACAGAAAGTCCTGATTGGCTACAGCAAAAATTAAAAAGTATTGGCCTGCGGCCTATTAATAATATTGTTGACATCACTAATTTTATTTTGCACGAAACCGGTCAGCCGCTGCATGCATTTGATGCAAATGCCATAACGGGTAAAAAAGTAATCATAAAAAACTTACCTGAATCAACTCCTTTTATTACACTTGATGAAAAAGAAAGAAAACTTTCTTCCGAAGATCTGATGATTTGTAATGATGCAGAACCAATGTGTATTGGGGGGGTGTATGGAGGTATGCACAGTGGTGTAACTGCGGCAACAAAAAACATTTTCCTGGAGAGTGCCTGGTTTAATCCCACAACAATCCGTAAAACATCTTTGCGGCATAACCTGCGTACCGATGCTGCCACCCGTTTTGAAAAAGGTGTGGACATCAGTAATACGGTAATTGTTTTAAAAAGAGCAGCCATGCTCATCAAAGAAATTGCCGGTGGCCTTGTGGCCAGCGATATCATTGATGTTTATCCAACGGTAAAAGAAAAAACAGAAGTATCTCTTAAATATCATTACCTGAAAAAGCTAAGCGGTAAAAATTATCATGGCGATACCATTAAAAACATTTTACAAAGCCTTGGTTTTGAATTATTGAAAGAAGGTGATGATCAAATGCGGTTTTCGGTTCCGTTGAGCAAACCCGACATCAGCATTGCTGCAGATATTGTAGAAGAAATAATGCGCATTGATGGTTTGGATAATGTAGATATACCAACCATGATCACCATTGCGCCTTCGGTGGAAACACTGGCGCATGAAGCGGCATACACAGAAAAAACTGCTGAATATCTTGCCGGCTGCGGTTTCCAGGAAATATTCACCAATTCTATAACCAACTCAGCTTATTACAACGATGATGTTTTACAGCATACAGTGAAGATGATAAACAATTTAAGTGAAGAGCTTAACATACTGCGGCCAACCATGATGGAAACAGGTTTAACATCCGTTGCTTATAACCTGAACAGGAAAAATAGTGACCTGAAATTTTTTGAATTTGGAAAAACATATGCTGTTACTGAAGTTGGTAAATACACAGAAGAAAACCACCTGACTATTTATGTTACTGGTAATAAAACTGATGACAACTGGAAAGAAAAATCAATTAAAGCAGATTTCTATTTTATTAAAGCGGTTTTTGAAAAGGTAATTAATGTTTTAGGATTGAAGGTTGAATCTTTTGCTCCATCTGAAAACCCGGATCTGTCAAACAGCATGGAGGCGAAAATTAAAAATGAAAAGGTTGCGGAAATTGGTTTGATACGCCATAATAAACTGGAACGTTTTGATATTAAGCAACCTGTTTTTTATGCTGATTTAAATTGGGACAGGCTGCTTAAACTCAATAAAAAAATAAATATTCAGCACAAAGATATCGGCAAATACCCGGCCGCAAACCGCGACCTGGCCATTATTGTAAACAAAGCCCTGCCTTTTGAAGCTGTTGAAAAAGCAACGAATACCGCCAGGGTAAATAAACTAACTTCAATCAGTTTGTTTGATATATTTGAAAGTGAAAAGATTGGTACAGATAAAAAATCAATGGCCATCAGCTTTACTTTTTTAGATGAAGAAAAAACGCTGACTGATAAAGAAATTGACAGCATGATGAATAAGATAATAGGGGCTTATGAAAAGGAGTTGGGCGCCGAAATAAGAAAATAACGTAGATTTTTAATTCACTTCGTGAATTGTGTTAGCCACGGATTACACAAATTAACACGAATGAAGAAACATTATGTATTATCCGTGAAAATCCGTGCAATCCGTGGCAATGAAAAAAACTACGCAGTAGTTTAACTTTTAATTTCGAATAAATTCGATTTGCTTGTGGCCTTTGTGGCTATACTTATGAGTGATTTAGAAAAAAATATTAAACGCATCAACGACAAACTTCAGCAACTGCTGAAGAACTACCAGTTTTTGCAAAAAGACAACACACGGCAAACCGATTTGATTGTGGCATTACAGGAAGCAAAAGAAAAAGACAACCAGCAGCTAATAGCCTTGCAGGAAAAAGTAAGCATTTTAAAAGCCGCTGCCGGCAAAATGAGTGAAACAGATAAAAAAGAATTTGAAAAAAACATCAGCCAGTATATTCGTGAAATTGATAAATGTATTGGCATACTAAGTGAATGATGATGGAAGAACTTATACCCATAAATATTGTAATTGGCGACCGCACTTATCGTATAAAAACCGACCGTGCCGATGAGGAGGCCATCCGCCGCACTTTAAAGATCATCAACGATAAGATCATCGAATTTAAAACCCAGTTTGCCGGCAAGGATATGCAGGATTATGTGGCCATGGTAATGATATGGTATGCCACACAGGCCGGTAACGAAAGCAATCCTTCTTTAGAAAAAGAAATAGCAGATGCGCTGGAGAAAATTGAGCAGCAGTTGGATAAGGCGAAATAGGGAGCCTTCCAAATATTTACTCTTACTTGAGAAGTGCGCCTGTCCCTTATTTTGTGCGCCATAGTTACCTGAAAACCATCTTTCCTAAAGCTGCAAATCAGCTTCAGCATAATGTCCTGAAATATAAATTTCCATTTGTATCAACCTGAAAACTTACCTGCATTTATTGGTATAAATTAAAAAAAGATATTATCTTTCTAAAAACTAACTGGTATGTCTGCCAATCCTCAAAAAAAAGAAGCGATTTCTTTTAAAGAGCTTTTTAGTCTGCACTTTCTAAGGGCATTGTTTAAATCCTTGTGGTTGTTTTTTCCGGCCATTTTATTTTTGGTATTTGCATGGGCCGCTTTTTGGCAGCTTAGCCAGGGAAAAGATCTGTTACAACGTACGCTGGAGAACGGGCGCATATTTGCTCTCTTTATAGTTGCCGAAGTTTTCTGGACTTATATCACTTGGTACACCTGTTACCTGGTGAGCAAAATAAAATTAGACAGGCTGCCTGATGAAACGACCGATAAAGATATTATTCACTGGCGGCGCATGTTAATACAAATGCCCAGGTTTCTTGCTTTCAGTTGCCTGAGCATTATCATTCTTGCTTTTTTTAAATTGAGAACCGGGGCAACCATTAATTGGCTGTTTTATGCAATATTGGCAATCAGTCCTTTTATCTATTCTTTTATTTACAGATTCTGGAGTAAACAGGCCGATGAAGTTGATGATAATGTAAAGTTTAAAACCAGGGAAAGTAAAATTAAATACCTGAATAAATACCGGCATATTACTGTTGCTATTCTGGCTGTTTCTTTAATAGTAATAGCTTTTTTTCATACCCCACTTTTCCTGATGATCTTACTTATGATATTCCAGTTAGGGCTGGTGTTGCTGCTGGTATTTAAGAAAAAGAGATTTATGGTGGATAAGCCTGTTTCACCCGGGGATGATCCACAAAACACATTGGCCTCAAAGGTTAAAAAACGCATATTTGGTAAAGAGGAACAGTTTTATACAAAGGTGTTTGCATTTGTGCTTATCAGCGGATTAATTTTTTATGTAAGTACTATTTTTTCAATTCAGGTTTCCGTTATGATAGGTGCCGTTCCGTTTATCTTATTTGCCTTTGGAATTTTATTGATATTGGGCAATACGGTTACTTTTTTATCAGTCCTTTTCCGCATTAACCTTCATGTGGTAGCCATGATAGTGGCTTTTATTGCAGGTTTGTTTTATGAACCTCATTATACACAGTTGCCCGATAAAAAAATTTCAACAAATAATTTCAACAACCGGCAAACTTTGTCTGAATATTTTAAAAACTGGATTGAGCTGCATAAATCAGCAATGAATGACAGCAGCAACAAAGAATTCCCGGTTTATTTTGTACTGGCCGATGGTGGTGCATCACGTTCGGGCTATTGGAGTGCGTCGGTAATGGCAAGTCTTGATAGCCAAACAAACGGCAAATTAACTGCCCACCTGTTTTGCCTTTCCGGTGCATCAGGCGGCAGTGTGGGCAATGCAACTTATTTTAATTTATTGCGTGCAAAACAAAGTGACACTACAGTAAATGCAAATGGTGTTCATATTGTACAGGATTACCTGGAAACTGATTTTCTTACTTTCACTATTGCCCGCATGCTTGGGCCCGATGTATTTCGCTATGTTTTGCCTTTATGGTTTATTGATGACAGGGCTGATGCACTGGCCTCTGTAATGGAAACCGGTTCTGGCGAAGAAAGCAGGCTTTACAACAGCATGTCTACCAGTTTTTCTGAGATCATTACACAAAAAAATACACCCTATACTTTACCCATACTTTGCATTAACTCAACCAGGATGCAGGATGGAATACCCACTGTTATCAGTAATATAAACATTAACGACTACCGCTTTAATAAACGGGTTGACTTATTAAGTTTACTTGGCGAACAAAGAGATATTAAAATGAGCCAGGCAGTTGTGCTGGGTGCCAGTTTTCCATACTTAAGCCCGGCAGGAAGAATAAATGATACCACAAAAGCTGAAGAAAGTAATTACTTTGTAGATGGGGGCTATTTCGATAATTCGGGCTCGGGTGTTGTTAGTGAAATGATCAATATTTTGGTGCAGGATACGCTCTACAAAAAATTTGCAGGCAAACTAAAATTTTATGTACTGCATGCAACTAACAGTCCACAGGGAGATTCGTTTTTAAATACCGTAAATCCATTGGTGAATGATTTGGCAGCACCGGTAAAAACACTGATTGGCGCTTACGGCACACAAACCATTGTAAATGACCAACGTTTATGGAA
>JANNYY010000142.1:0-2840 GCA_031410355.1 Chitinophagaceae bacterium
CGTGAAGTTGCATTACCCGGCTTAGGAACAGCAGGTGGTTTTTCCGGCAAACAGGATGAAAAAGAAACCTACTTTGTATTTACCTCTTATGTAAACCCTGCCACCATTTATAAAATGGACTTGGCAACCGGCCAAACATCCATTTATAAAGAATCGAAAGTACAATTTAAGCCTGCAGATTTTGAATCGAAGCAGGTTTTTTATACCTCTAAAGACGGAACAAAAATTCCGATGCTGATTACCTATAAAAAAGGAATGGAGTTAACAGGAAAAAATCCATGCCTGCTATATGCGTACGGGGGCTTTGGTATTAGCATTACACCTTCCTTCAGTACGTCAAATATTATTTTGATGGAGAATGGCGGAATATATGCCGTGCCCAATATACGTGGTGGTGGCGAGTATGGCGAGGACTGGCATAATGCAGGCATCAAAACAAAAAAGCAAAATGTGTTTGATGATTTTATAGCCGCTGCACAATACCTGGTTGACAATAAATATACATCCCGTGATATGCTGGCCATTGAGGGCGGCAGTAACGGCGGGTTACTTATTGGTGCCTGCATTACACAAAAGCCCGACATGTGCAAGGTTGCTTTTCCGGCGGTGGGTGTAATGGATATGTTACGCTACAATAAATTTACTGCCGGTGCCGGATGGTCTTACGATTTTGGTACTGCCGAAGACAGTAAGGAAATGTTTGAATACCTGTATCATTATTCTCCGCTGCACAATATTAAACCTGCTGCTTATCCTGCAACTATGGTTACCACAGCCGATCATGATGACAGGGTAGTGCCTGCACATTCTTTTAAATTTGCAGCAACCATGCAGGAAAATCAGAAGGGAACAAACCCGGTGCTGATACGAATTGAAACAAAAGCAGGGCATGGTGCCGGAAGAAGCACTAAGCAAACCATTCAGGCGCAGGCTGATAAATGGAGTTTTATGTTTTATAATATGGGCGTGAAGCCGGGGTATTGATTTACCCTGTGTAGCGCTGTTTGCCTACAGGCAGGTTTAGGCGAGGGAAACTTTTTTTGAGCCTGGTATTTGTAATGCTGGTAAGCTTCAGTGGCACAGTTTACCCCGAAACCTTTCGGGGTAAACTTGTACAAAATTTCGTTATTGATCTTTTATCGCAGCTTATTGGTGGCTTAAGATTTTTTTCTTGCAGATTTAGTAAGGCCAGTTTTAATTATTTCATCAGCTCAGCTTTTTTCATGCTTAGCCTCAACCCCATATCGTATTGCCGCCTCAAGTATATCCATGTTTATGTCTTTCAGCGTTTTAAACTTAATGCAATACCCTGTCACACTCGCCTTGCCGAGTTCTTTTCCATACGTATTGGCTAAGTATTTTTATCCTTGATACCCATTATATAGACAGAGATTCCGGTTGTGTTTGCACTCAAACCAATTTGATAAAACTCTCTAATTGTTCCCCGTCCGCCCCGGCCGTCCGGGCGGGCATCAGCATATTTTATGGTGTAAGATCCATATCCTATGTTAGGATTAGAAACAGTTTTACCTTTGTCGTCTTTGCCATCTAAGAACCATAATTTACCTTTTGGCAACACTTGAAGTATGTGTTGGTGCAACTCCTGCATGTCACTACGTTTGGGTTCAGGCAGGCTGGTAATATATTGCTTGATTTGTTCTTTTATGCTCATATAAATATAAAATTACAGGTTGCTTATTTTGGCTTTTCAAATCTCATTTTAAAGTTTTCAAAGAATTTCTCTGGTTACAATTGTCCTTTATAGTTTGGGTCAAATTCCACAATCCATTCAATACCGTATTTATCTCTAAAACAACCAAAATATGAGCCCCAGGGGCCATCCCCAATAGGCCCTTCTATTTGCCCTCCTGCCGAAAGTCCATTAAATAATTTATCTGCTTCTTCTTTACTTTCTGCACTTATTACAATTTTACTTCTGTTCTCATTTTCGTTTGTTTTTCCCATAATTTCCGGAACATCATTTGCCATCAACCTATTACTTTTTCCGATGGGCAAAGCAATATGCATAATTTTATTTTCTTCTTTTTCTGCAACCAGGAATTCAGGACTTGCAAGGTCTTTGAAACGAATGATCTTTGCAAACTCTCCGCCAAATACTGATTTGTAAAAGGTAAATGCTTCTTCGGCATTTCCGTTGAAGTTAACGTGTGGATTGATAAGTGGCATAGTTTTTAATTTTTAGGTTGTTTAATTCGTTATTTTCTTATTTGTTTTGACTGTCGTCCCGGTAGCGTTCGACTGAGCTCACGCCGAAGGCTATCGGGATCATTTTTGCGATAAATTCGCCAATAGATCCTCCAGGTTGCTCAATGACATTTTCATTCCTTGCGTAAAGCCATCAAGTATTCTTTCTAACCTTTCAAGGGATTCATTGTAAATGGTAATGTTCACTATTGTCGTCCCGTTTTGTTCGCTGAAATTATGATCCCATTCAGAACCATGCAATTCAGTATTTTCATCCTTGTCTGCAAAAGCATTGTACATTTTAAAATTCGTCTTCGGGGTAATGGAAGTGTATTGCTGTAATGCCCAACGTTCATTACCGTCGGGACTTACCATGGCATAAAACCTTTTACCACCCACTTTGAAATCCTGGTATTTTGTTTTCGAGATCATGGGCTTTGGTGCAATCCATTGGTCGATCAATTCTGCCTTGGTAAAAGCATCCCATACCAATGACAATTCAGCATTGAATTCCCTTTTTATGTGTACCGTTTTAGATGCTTTGTCTACAGTAAAATCAAATAGCAGATTGTTCATTTTTTTTGTTTTTTAATAGTTGATAATACTTTGTCGAGTTGATTGAAACGGGTTTCCCA
>JANNYY010000143.1:0-7982 GCA_031410355.1 Chitinophagaceae bacterium
AAGGCCACGTACTTTTTCTTTAGGCTTTAATTTAGATTTTTAATTATAAAATAACGATTGTATGAAAAATAAATTAATTAAATACTTATCAGGTGCGCTGGTTGCAGCCATAGTTGCAAGTTCATGCGCCAAAAAGCTGGACCTGTTTCCTACGAATGATCTTACGCCTGAAAAAACATTTTCAACTGCTGCGGGTTACAAAAGCGTACTGGCAAAAATTTACGGCACCCTGGCCATCACCGGTAACTCCGGCCCGGCAGGCAACCCCGATATTAGTGGTGGCCTTGATGAAGGATCGCAGGTTGCTTTTATTAGAATGTTATTTAACTGCAATGAACTGCCAACCGACGAAGCAGTGGTTGCCTGGAACGACCAGACCATTCATGATTTCCATGACTTGAAATGGACAAGTGCCGATCCTTTTTTAAAAGGAATTTATGCCAGGCCCATTTATAATATTACTTTGATAAATGAGTACATGAGGGAAAGCACCGATGCAAAGCTGGCCGAAAGAAATATTACCGGTACCGATGCAGCCGATATTAAAAAATCAGTTGCCGAAGTACGTTTTTTACGTGCTTATAATTACTGGGTAATGATGGATCTCTTCGGAAAATCTACTTTTATTACCGAAGCTGATTTGATAGGAACGACCTTACCTAAAGAAATAAGCCGTGCCGACCTTTTTCTTTACATCGAAAAAGAACTTAAAGCCATTGATGCAGACCTTGCACCTGCAAAAACAATTGAATATGGCCGGGTAGACCAGGGTGCAGCATGGGCACTGCTTGCACGTATCTACCTGAATGCAGGTACATACACCGGCACAACAAAATATACCGAGGCTGTAACCTATGCAAAAAAAGTAATTGCTGCCGGGTATGCTTTATATAGTGGTTATCCAAGGGTATTTATGGCAGATAATGATAAAGCTAAGGATGAGTTTATGTTTGCCGTAAATTGTGATGGTTTGCGTACCCAGGCTTATGGAAATACATCTTTCTTTGCACATGCTGCATGTGGAGATGAAGGCGTAGAATATGGAGTTGGTGGTGGCTGGTATGGATACAGATCTACGGCTGCATTTGTAAACCTTTTTGCAGATAATACAGGCGCTACTGATAAAAGGGCCATGTTTACCACAGCAAAATATGGTACAAGCCCTGCGCAGTTAAACATTGCTGACATCAGTAATTTTGACCAGGGCCCTCATGTAAAAAAATATGTGAACATCCGTTCAGACGGAGCACCCGTATCAGATTCAAAAAAGGATTTTGCTGATATTGATTTTCCTATATTCCGGTTATCAGAAATGTATTTAATTTATGCAGAAGCTGTTTTACGCGGAGGCACAGGCGGTGATTTACCAACAGCTTTAACTTATATGAACAATATCCGTACAAGGGCTTATGGTAATGCAACCGGTAATATTTCGGCTGGACAATTAACGTTACAATATGTACTTGATGAAAGAGGACGGGAATTGTACTGGGAAGGGCACCGCCGCACAGATTTGATACGTTATGGATTATTAACAACAGGCACTTATTTGTGGCCATGGAAAGGTGGTGTATCCAGCGGTACTGCTGTAGATGCAAAATATAATTTGTTCCCTATACCGGCATCAAATATTGTAGCTAATCCCAACTTAACACAAAACACAGGTTTTTAATCTAAAAAAATTAAAATTGATGTATATGAAAAATATTTTAAAATTATTCTTAGGTACATTCTTTACAGCAACGATAATTTTATCCTGCAAAAAAGATGAGAACCAGGTTTATTTCCAGGGAGGTACAAATCCGGTTCTTACTGTATCTTCTGCAGCGCCAATGGTTTTGTTAATTGCCAATAAAGATAACCCGGCTTTAAAATTTACCTGGACAAATCCAAACTACCAGTTTAATACCGGCATAAGTTCACAAAATGTTACTTATGTCTTACAGGTAGATACTACAGGGGCTAATTTTACAAATCCTAAACTGCAGGAAAGGTCTATCAGCAACGATTTAAGTGTAACGCTTACTGTAAAAGAAGTAAATACCTTTTTAACAAAAATGGAACTGCAGTCAGGTGTGTTTCATAACATGGAGTTCAGAATTAAATCTACTTTGGGAAATGGAAGTGTTCCGCTGTATTCAAATGTGCTTAAAATAAGCATTAACAATTATCTTGATTTTGTAGTTGAGCCACCCGGAACCCCAAACCCTATTCCTTTCCAGTACGCCGATGGTAATCTATGGATCGTGGGCGATGCAGTAGCTTCAGGCTGGAGCAACCCATTACCTGCACCTTATGATAACTCTCAAAAATTTACAAGAGCAGGAGGGCCAACCGATGTATTGCATTACCAGGCAACAGTAACTTTTAATGCTGGCGGCGGATATAAATTAATTCAGCAACAGGGAGATTGGACACGACAGTATCATGCAATAGACGGAACAGCAAAACTTTCCGGTGATTTTAAGAAAGAAAATGCTGATCCAACTTTTCCATCTCCGGGTGCTGGTAGTTATAAAGTTGAGTTTAACTTTCAGACGGGAAGTTATAAGCTTACTAAATTATAGAATAACAACGATCGCATTACATGCTAAACAAAATAATTTTTATGAAAAATATTTCAAAACTTCTTTCGGCTTTGCTGGTGTTGATGATAATCTTCTCAGCCTGTAAAAAAGTTGATAACCTTACAAAGGTTGAGGCATTGCCGGTATATCAATTAGGCGTATCGCCGGTTTTAACCAGCTCTGCTACTGCCGTAGCACCAAACCTCGCCGATTCAAACAATGCAATAATTAATTTTTCGTGGACGAATCCAAAGTATTCAAATGATTCTTCCACTACAAGGTATATCCTGGAGATAGATTCTACCGGTAAGAATTTTGCAAATGAAAAAACCAAAACGGTTATCGGCGCATTAAACACATCGCTTACAGGAAGAGACTTAAATGCCATGCTCCTGAGCCTTGGATTTAAATTAGGCGTTGCTCAAAGTATAGATGTAAGGCTGATATCTTCTTACAATAATAATAATGAAAGATACATGAGTAACGTGTTAAAAATAACAGTTACGCCTTTTCCTGATCCGTCCGTTTTGGTAACAGAAAAAACTGCGGTAACAGTTACTTTACCTAATGCGTCATTGGTTTCCAACACTTTTTCCTGGAGTGCAGCTTTTAAGGGCTATGCCGGGGCTGTTACTTATTTCTTACAATACGATTCTGCAGGAAAGAATTTCGTAGTTCCGTTTGAAATTCCAATAAACTCTGCCCTTTTCACCAGGGCAGTAACACAGGATACCATGAATTTAACCGCACTAAATTCCGGCATTCCGGGCGGTAATACAGGTAAAGTTGAATACAGAATTAAAGCAGTAACGGCCTTGGGTGCCATTGCTTATTCAAATGTTGTAAATGTACTTAT
Organism: Chitinophagaceae bacterium; assembly: GCA_031410355.1. Taxonomy (GTDB): domain Bacteria; phylum Bacteroidota; class Bacteroidia; order Chitinophagales; family Chitinophagaceae; genus Ferruginibacter. Next base: position 3,424 of record JANNYY010000143.1, read on the forward strand.
TACCAGCTATGTACCAATTTTAAGAGTTTATTTGCCGGGTGGCTACCAGGCTTCAACGGGCAATGGTTCCGACTGGGATCCCCCAACAGCACCTGAGCTAATTCGCGACCTTCGTGCTGGCGTATTTAATAAAATGTATTACATCTATCTTTATTTACCAGCCAATGCAGAGTTTAAAATTACAATTGGAAGAAGCTGGAATGTAAATTACGGAGGATCGGGTGGAGTATTGTCGGGTGGTGGCGCTAACCTGAGCGTACCAACTGCGGGTTATTACAGAATTTCAGTTAACATCAGCACTTTACAGTATAATATTATGTCGGGCCGTATGGGTTTTGTAGGTGGCGCTACGGCTCCCGGATGGAATCCTCCCGGCGTTTTCCCTACCTATGCTTTAGGTAATGCTGGTACCAACCTCTTTGTAGGGCTTACTAATTTTACTTCTGGGGGATGGAAACTGATAGACAATAATGCATGGGATAATGGAAGCCAGACCGTAAGTGAAACAAGAAGTTATGGAACAGCAGGAGGAGATGGAAGTACTTTACAGACTAATGGTGCTAATTTTAATGATTATCCTGCTGCAGGGCGCTACAGGGTTATATGGGATGGCCGCGACAGGGATAATGTAAAATATTTTACCAGCCCTGGTACTGAGATGAGGGTAGTTGGTGATGGGATGAACCAGGCAGGCGTGAATGATTGGGACCCGCCAACATCGCCACAAATGCTTTATGCAGGTAATGGCATTTGGACATTAACCATAGCATTAAAAGCAAATAAAGAAATTAAATTTCTTGCAGGTAACAATTGGGGCGCTTTTGATTATGAAGACAACAGCGGCGGAAGCCAGGCAACAGGTACACCAAGAGGCATCAGGTGGGAAGGTGGAAATAATTTTAAAACACCAACAACTGCCGGAATGCGTACTATAACACTAAATGAAAACTTACAAACAGTAACTATAAATTAATTTCTAATTCAGATACGAGAAATAAAAATTGCCATCCTGTTTTGGATGGCAATTTTTATATTTACAGTTTTATAAATGAGTTATGCCCTCATCTCAACTTTAAAGGCCAGGCTTAAATAACTGTAAAAACTGCCTGCCTGGTTTTCCGATGTAGCAACCCATTCCTGTCCGCCATGGTAGTAGGGCAGTTGGTTAACATTGCCTGCCGCCTCGCCTACACCAAAAAGTCCGGTGTCGCATTTTAAACGAAAGCCATAACTTTTGCCTTTGTCGAGGTGCAATCCAGGTAAGGGAAATGGTATCCATTTACCTGTATCATTTCTTTTAAATTCAACCGTTGATGTGCCGAGTGCAATACCCCAGGTTTTATTTTCATTATCAAACAGGTGAATGGTCAGATCAACCTTGGCGTTTTCGGTAACGTAATCCGAAAAAATTTCAATGCAGTCAACATTGCCTTCGGCAGGGCAAATAAAAGTTTGGCCGCTGATCCTGTTTGCTGTCTCTCCACGGCGATGGCCAATCCACGAAGTGGTATTATTTTTAACCTGCTGAACTACAGGTGTCAGGTGAGATTTTGATTCATAAGTTTCCATAATTTTTTATTTTTTAAAAAGTAAATAATCCGGATACCTACAATAAATTACACTGATTTTATTTATTGTAGTTGCGTAATTAAATTTACTTATTGCAATGTTAAGGTTGATTTAAAAAAGAGGAAGGAGATATTAAAAGTGTTGAGATTTTTAAACTTTAACAGGGCACCATTAGTTAAAACTTAAAATAAACAAACAGCCTTCCAAAATTCTTACTGTCGTTTTCAATGCGGTGATATAAGGGTTTGATATGTGGGAGTTGTAAAAAACGTTCTACTTTTTTTCTTAGCTGGCCGCTTCCTTTGCCGGGAATAATTTCTACTTCTTTAATTCTTTTGTCAATGGCATCTTCAAATGCCTGCAGCAAGGCCTTGTCTATGGCTTTGCTGTTATTGTATATATCGTGCAGGTCAACTTTTATGCGGCCCATTTAATTAAATCTTTATTCTTTGCTAATATCTTCGCCACTTCCTCCCCCTTTGGGGGAGATAGAGGGGGTCAACCTTATTCCATCTTTTTCAAAACTTATTTTACGTTGTTTGTAAAGATTACCGGTTGTCATTTTAAAAGTTTTTTTACTCATACCAAAAAAAGAATAAATTTCTTCGGGATCGCTTTTATCGTGGTAAGGTAAAAAGCCCTCGTTCTCTTTCAATAGCCTGAGAATTTTTTCAGTTTCATCTTCTACCCGGTTGTAACCGGGTTTGCCGGCCGATACATCAATTCTGTAACGCAGGTCACTTGCCTTATCTTCGGGGTATATTTTTTTTATAAAGCCAGGGAACCGGTCGCCGGCAGTAATGTTCCTGTAAATTTCATTATGATGTAAAACGCCTGTATGTTTGCTGTTGATGATAACCACATAACCAATATCTGTGCGGCGGTAAACGATCAGGTCAACAACTTCCAGTTCCTTTACAGTCAGTTCTTCGTTACTTAAAAAGGGCTCTATCTTTTCTGTAGCAGCCAGCCTGCCCGTTTGTTCATCAAGGTAAATTTTTACCAGGTATTCACCATTGGGTATCATAACCTGCTGCTGTTTGGATTTTGGAACAAACAGATCCTTCATCAACCCATTATCTAAAAATGCGCCGTGTTCTGTTACACTGATGGTTCTCAATTTTACAATATCGCCCAGTATGCCTTTAGGTTTTTGTGTTGTGGCAATAAGCCGGTCTTCACCATCGTGGTATAAAAACACGTTTAGTTCATCGCCAATTTTGGCACCTGCGGGAACAAACCGCTTTGGTAATAAAATGCCTTCTGCGCCGTCATCTAAATAAAGGCCAAAGTCAACTTCACGTATCACTTTCAGGTTATTGTATTCGCCTACTTTTATCATTTTATATTTTGTACATGTAAAGGTAAGCTATTAGGCCTCTACCAAACAGAGCTTTAAGTTAACCAATAAAAGCTCCCACGGATGATTGGTCTACCGTTCACCCTGCCTGGACAAATACAGGATTACCGGCTGACATTTGTCAATTCGTTTTTTACTTCCTCTGTCAAAGTAATATTTTGTGCTGTATCAAAATTGCCAAAACCAACTGACGATAAAATTTTGTCAAGAAATGTTTTGGGTATCTTGTAAGTGTCGGAAGGCGTCAACGTAAAAAGTGTCTTTCCTCTCAAATGTGTTGGGTATCTAACAATAGATTTCCATTCAGTTGAGTTTGCCAAATAAGTTACGCTAAGATCCTGGTGAAACTTATTAGTCAAATATTCTGTTAACTCGTCGATGTTATCAGCATACAACGGAATATTCTGCCATTGTCCGTCCTTAGTAACAAAAGTTAAAAACCAATCGTCGAAATATGGCCCGTCAGAGTTTGTGTATTCTCCAATTACAACAATGTCGTTAAGGTTTATTTGAAGAATAGTTTTATTGCCATAGTCCCAAAAAACCTTGTCGCCTTGTAAGCGAACTTTACCGGATGAGTTGTCTTTCTTAATTTGTCCTTGCATAAGTATGGAGTGTTAAATATGTTGTCAGGAGCCATACATTATACCCCTTTTGTTTACATGGATTCAGCACAAGCTTCAGTTCCATTTTCAATTGCTATCTTATATGCAGTTAATGACAGGTTCATTGCTTCATTATAAGCTATGCTGATATCGGTTATGAGTTTTTCAACAGCTTCTTCTTTAACCAGGTTAATGGTACAGCCGCCAAAACCTCCGCCAACCATTCTTGCACCGGCAACATCAGCATTTGATTTTACATAATCAACTAAAAAATCAAGTTCTTTACAACTTACATCATAGTCATACCTTAATCCATTATGTGTCTGGTACATTTTAGCGCCCAGTGCTTTAATATCGCCATTTTTTAAATTTTCGCAGGCACCCAGCAATCTTTCATTTTCCTGAACAACATATTTGCATCGCTTGTAAATTAAAGGATCTGCCTGCTCCACATAGTCTTTAAGCATAGCGATATTTACATCCCGTAAACTGTTTACGGCCGGATGATTTTGTGCGATCATGGAAACACCTGCTTCACATTGCTGCCTTCTTTCATTATATGCCGATGCGGCCAGGTTGTGTTTTACATTTGTATTTAACAGTACAATTTTATAGCCATCAATTGTAATGGGTACATACTCATAATGCAGGGAACGGCAATCTAATTTTATAGCATTATTTTTTTTGCCAAACATACTTGCAAACTGATCCATAATACCGCAGTTAACGCCTGCAAAAACATGCTCGGCTTTTTGTGCCAGAGGTACCATTTGTATTCTGCTTAAACCAAATCCAAAAATTTCATTCAATGCGTAAATCACAGCACACTCCACCGCAGCAGAAGAAGAGAGGCCGGCACCAATGGGAATATCGCCATCAATAACCAAATTAAAACCACTTATGGTATGCCCATGTTTTTGTAACTGGTCAACAACACCCAAAATATAATTGGGCCATTGTACTGCTGCCGGTTTTATATTTTCAGTATCAGTTACAAAACTTTCATTAAAATCACCTGCAAAAAG
>JANNYY010000144.1:0-11166 GCA_031410355.1 Chitinophagaceae bacterium
CTGTATTTGATATTGTTACTGCAGCGGCCAATTAAAAATTCGAGATGCGCAAAATTTTCGGGCGTGCTTTCTGTTTTTAATCTCCCAAAATAACGTGACAGCATGTTTAAGGAGTACAATAAAGAATGCGGAAAATCTGTGTTGTACAAAACGTGCTGTATAACCAATCCAGCATCAATCCTTCCCCTGTTCTTTTTAAGATACAATTCATAACCGGAAAGGGAATACAATAAAAAACGCCAGCTTGGGTCTTCTGCATGTTTCTCCAGGTCGTAATCATATTCTTTTAGTTTAATGGTAAGCAGATCAATAGTAATAACTGCCCTGGAAAGAAATCTTCCAATGTTTAAAAAATTAAAACCCTGTTCCCTCGCCATGGTAATATCTACCGTGCCATTGTATAACATGCCATGCCGTATCAACAGATCCAGTGATGTAATAGGATCGCCGCTGCAGATATTTTTTTCAATATCCTTCTCTCTTATCAGGTGGTAATATTCATTCAGGCAAAGCCATACTTCTTTGGTAAGGTGATCCTGCACCGATCTTGCGTTTTCTCTTGCACGGGTAATATTATTGATGATGGAAAAATTATTATCCCTGTCAATGATCAGGTGTTCCAGCACTTTAGGCGAATTGGTTTCAATCAGTTTAAATGCAGCTTCAGGCTTATCGCTATAGATATGCAAAACAGAATTCCAGCTAAAATCATTTATTTCATCCTGCGACGAAACGTATTTGGTGTGCAGCATACGGAGCATACGGTTGGTACGTTCCATATATCTTGCCATCCAGAAAATTGATTCGGCTACTCGGCTTAGCATTAGTTTTAGAGTTGTGTAGATTAAAGTATTTTTCTCAAAGCTAAAATTGAATATTTTTTATTTTCGTACTCCTAAATCCCCCCTTGGGGGGTAGGGGGGCTTCCCAATACCCATGTATCTTTACTGCCACCGCCCTGCGATGAATTTACTACCAGCGAACCCTCTCTCAGCGCCACTCTCGTTAATCCACCGGGCACAATGTCAACACCATCAGGTCCATATAAAGCATAAGGCCTTAAATCAACTCTTCTTGGTTGCAGTTCTCCATTGATATAACAAGGCGCCGATGATAAATTAATAATTGGTTGCGCTATAAAACTTCGTGGATCAATTTCAATTGCTTTTTTAAAATCATCCATTTCTTTTTCTGTAGCAGCGCTGCCAATAAGCATTCCATAGCCGCCCGACTCGTTTGTTTTTTTAATCACCATCTTACTCATGTTGGCAAAAACCATTTTGCGGTTATCAGGATCGGCCAATTGGAAAGTAGGTACATTTTTAAGAATGGGCTCTTCATTCAAATAATAACGTATCATATCGGGTACATAAGCATACACTGCCTTATCATCGGCAACGCCATTGCCCATAGCATTTACAATAGATACATTGCCTTTGCGGTATGCCCAATAAATGCCGGGTACTCCCAACATACTGTCGGGGCGAAACACAAGCGGATCAATGAATTCATCATCTACCCTGCGGTAGATCACATCTACTTTTTCAAGCCCCTTTGTTGTTTTCATAAACACATGATGATTCTCTACAACAAGGTCACGGCCCTCTACCAGTTCAATACCCATTAAACGTGCAAGGGTAGTATGTTCAAAATAGGCAGAATTAAACATGCCCGGTGTAAGCAGTACAACCGTGGGATTACTTTTTTGACTGTTTGATAAAGACAACAGATTTTTTAATAACCTGTCGGGATAATCCTTTACCGGCAGTACATTATTTTTTGGAATAAGATCAGGAAAAATGCGATAGGTAATACTCCGGTTTTCGAGCATGTACGATACACCGGAAGGCGTTCTTAAATTATCTTCCAGCACATAAAACTGCCCGTCGTAATCACGGATAAGGTCCACACCGGAGATATGCGTATAAATATCAAACGGAACATCTACGTGCATCATCTCCCTTAAAAAATTAGGACAGGAGTAAATAAGCTTGCCAGGTATGATACCATCTTTAATAATAAACTGCTGATGATAAATATCTTTCAGGAAAATGTTTAAGGCTTTCAGGCGTTGCTTAATGCCGTTTTCAATATGTATCCATTCGGATGCGGTAATAATACGTGGCACTACATCAAAAGGAAATATTTTTTCAATGCCTTCACCACTGCTGTATACGGTAAAAGTAACGCCCTGCGTCATGAAGAGCTTTTTTGCCTGTTCATCCTTACGGGTAATTTCTTCGGCAGAGAGATTTTCTATGGCAGAGACAAAATTTTTGTAGTGAGGCCGGATGTCGCCGTTGCCAAACATTTCGTCCCATATTTCAGGATGCTCAAAATATTTTCCCAATAATGGATGTCCTTCCATAAAACTGAATTTACGAATAATGTTGTTGTAAATAAAAATTTAAGGAAGCAACCGTGGGTACAATATTAAAAATTTCTGTTCACTTTCACCCAATCTTTTATGTAATCTGCAATTTCGGATGTAGTTGCACCGGGCGCAAATAATTTTCCAACACCCAGCTTATTCAGTTCTGCCATATCATCTTCGGGAATAATGCCGCCGCCGGTGAGTAAAACATCATCCATTTCTTTTTGCTTCATTAAAGCTATAATTTTTGGAAACACTGTGTTGTGTGCGCCGCTGAGAATACTAACGCCAATGGCATCCACATCTTCCTGCAAGGCAGCATTAACAACCATTTCGGGTGTTTGGCGCAGGCCGGTGTATATCACTTCCATACCGGCGTCACGTAAGGCAGTGGCAATTACTTTGGCACCACGGTCGTGGCCATCCAGGCCTACTTTGGCAACTAAAACTCTGATGGGTCTGCTCATATCATTTTCTTAATTGCCAAAAATAAACATAATCATTGGTTGAATTGCTGTTTCATCTGCTTCAAGCCATCAACCGCCAGCTTTAAACCAACCGAATCTATATTTTCAAAAAATATGACCTTATCACCCCGTTGACGGGAATATAAATTTATCACCGAATCAATAAGGGTTATTTTTTCAAAATGCTGAAAAACGGCATCATCTTTATCGGGCATATTGCTGCCAATAAAAATTAAATGCCTGAATACAAGATCATCAGGTATCCAGGTAAGGAAAGAGCCATTATCGCTGATTGCTTTTTCTTTAAAAACTTTATCTCTGCCATAATATTTTAAAGCACCCGCCTGCCCGTAATGCCTGCAATAAATTATGGAGCTATCTCTTTTTTCTTTTGGTAAAGATTGATAAAATGATTCAGCCTTTTCAGTCATTTCCTTCCAGCCCAAATAATCTGCAAAGTCTTGCGGCAGTGAATGATTCTGCTGGTCTTCCCATTTTAGGAAACCCATTTCATCCAGCTTTTTTTCTTTATAAAAAGCAGCAAGTTTTTCGGGTTTCCATAAGGGCATAGACATAGGGGCAACCTTCCAGGAAAGAAATAAAATTAGAGCAACAGTAATCCATCTTACCCATTTTAGTTTTGTTGCAGTCCATTGCTGCAAAGCTGCACCACCGGCTGCAAACAGCATGGGGTAGGCACCCAGCGAATAATAACTTTTTCCGCTTGATGCGATCAATAATACAATTACAGCCAGATAGATACAGGCAATCATGCGATAAGATTTGCCTTGCTTTGTGAACAACCATATCAACCCAATTATCCACACAAAAAAAGCAGCAAAGAACATTAAAAACTGGTCTTTCAAAAAATCTGCAGGATCAATAAATTTTAATTGTGTTTCTCTTAATTCATCCATGTGGTGCAGCAATGGCCAATTATGATTATACTGCCACAAAAGATTAGGTAAGGCAATCAGCAAAGTAAGTGCTGCTGCACCGTACAAATGTTTGTTTAAATACAGTTTCCGGTATGGGCCAAGCAAAAGCGCAACACCAAAGCCAATAATAAAAAAGGAAACTGAGTTTTTAGACAGCCATCCGCATCCAAATGCAAAACCCATCCAATACAGGTACTTAATATTTTTTGTGTTGATATAACGGAGAATAAAAAATGCACTTAAACTCCACCAGAAAATCTCTAAAAAATTTGCCTGGAATAAAAAATGAACACGCAGGTAAGCGGTAAACATAATGCATAGCCCTGCAATCAATATGGCAAACAACCCTCCGCCCATTTCTTTTACCATCCTGCAGGTAATTACAAAAGTAAGAGCCCCAAAAAAAGATGGCCAGCATTTTACCCAAAAGAAACCATCACCCAACAAATGTGTGAGCCATGCCAGCCACGAAAGCATGGGCGGCACTTCCATATAACCCCAGGCCAGGTGATGGCCCTGTTCTAAATACAAAAATTCATCACGGTGTAATTCATAAACCGGGTGTTGAAGAAAAAAAGGCAATGCAAATTTGATGATGGCTAAAACCATTACCAGTAACCACGGTGATTTTAGATATGTTGGCATGAAATATTGTTTGTAAGCAGTAAATTACAGCATGCAATTTAGAAAATTCGGGAATACAGATTTATTAGTAAGTGAAATAGGGTTTGGTGCCTGGGCTATTGGGGGTGCTGCACAGGTTGGCCAAACGGCTATTGGGTGGGGCGATACAGATGACCAGGTGTCGGTAAAAGCCATTCATGCTGCTTTGGATGCAGGTATTAATTTTTTTGATACGGCTGATATTTATGGGTTAGGACATTCAGAAAAAATGATTGGTGAGCAACTGGGAAACCGCAATGATATTATAATAGCTACCAAGGTTGGTAATGTGGCAAGAAATGAACAGTTTACAACAGACTATTCAAAACAGTATATCCTGCAGGCATGCGAAGCATCATTGAAAAGATTGCACAGACCGGTGATTGATTATTACCAGTTACATACTGCCAGGCTTGAACATTTGCAGGATGGCGAATGCATAGAAGCCATGCTGCACTTGAAGCAGCAGGGAAAGATCCGATACTGGGGTTTGTCGCTCAATACTTTTGAACCTATGGTGGAGGCTCGCTACCTGTTAGATCAACATAAGGGTAATGGATTTCAATTGGTTTTAAATGTTATTAATCAAAAAGCGCTGCCTCTTTTAAAATTGGCTGCGTTACATGGTTTTGGGATCATTGCGCGAATGCCTTTGCAATTTGGATTATTAACGGGAAAATATGACAGGGTTGCTGTTTTTCCGGATGATGATCACCGCAAGAACCGGTTGACTAAGGAAGTTATTGATGCTGCTGTTTTGGCTACGGCTGCTGTATGGCAGCTATGCAATAAATACAATTGTACCAAAACCCAACTGGCATTGAGTTATGTATTAAGTTATGAAGAGGTATCTGCCATCATTCCCGGCATACGTACCCCGGAGCAAGTTGTTTTAAATACCACGGGCATATTTAAATTAGAAACCGCCGATATGCATTTGATTGAAAAACTGGGCCAGGCCGATTTTGTTGAATTGATGGAGCTGATCAAAAAACAGGGTTAAATTTTGTTCGTGTTTTTTATTGTAATGCTTTTCAATTGCCGGATCTCTATCCTGATTTTATAGACATTGCGTATTAAAAAACTTTAGTGTTGCCCTGTTGTAATCGCTGTACATCTGGTGGTCAGAAACAGAAAGGTCAATCTGTTCCAGCACAAATAATTTTTGTTGAGGAGTTAAACTAAGGAATTCCGGGAAAGAAGCCGGGTTAGCGGTATATGCATTGATCAATACATCAGAAAATCCAATATAATAATTTCTATTGTTGAGATAACTCTTAGATTTTAACTCATTAAAAAGAGCTGCCGATTTAGCAAGTGTAATATCGCCTCTCCGGGCAAAACGCTCGGGGTATAAAGGGGCATGCTCTTTAATAAAATACTTACTGCATACACCGCGGCTACTTATAGTTTGAGAGTTGGATAATGCACTGGCATTTCCGGCGGCCCCTACGTTTTCATTATTATCGTACCGGGCCATACAAAATTGAAGCGGGGTTAATGTTATTAATGACACAGCGCCAGCCTGTGCACAATAACTGATGGCGGCTTTGTATTTATAAAATGCGGAAAGATATGCCGAAAAATTACCACCATTACTCATACCGGCCGAATAACGGAGTTTACTGCGGTTGGTAACACCGCGGTTATAAAAAGTATCCGTTATAATTTTAATATTGGCGTAATCAACATTGGTTACAGAGTCGGCAGGCGTTACATCCCAGCGTAATTTACCATCGGCATTTATATCAATACCGGTGGTGGCTTCCTCTGCTTCGGTAACAATAATTCCAAAATTATCATTAACCAAATCCTTGATCAACTGCCTGAACTCGTAACTGGTTACGAGGTTTAGCGCAGTGCCACCAGTGCCATGGAGCAGGTAAACAAAACCTTTGTGCCCCGCCGGAAAATACGAATACACAGGCTTTAACCTGTCCCTGCCCCTTATCTGTTCGTAATTTAGAGTAACAGGTGTAATTGTTTTTATACTGCCGGTAAATGAAACATTCCTGTTTGGCATAATAAACCAGGTATGCCATTCTTCAAAAGCATTTAAAAGAGAAATATCTCCGCTCCATTTATCAAATAACTGGTTATCGGCATAAGCAAGGCTGAAAATATCAACCGTATCGCCAATTTTGTATTTACCGGCACCATAACCATTATTTACCGAAACGGTAAAGCTATCAACAGCAGGAACTATGGGTGTTAGTGTATCTGTTAAGGATTTATTGCAGGAAAAAACAAAAAATACGGCAATGGCAATAAGCAGTTGTTTCATTTAATTAATTTTGATTTCAGACGCTGATTTGCGGCCTAGGTTTAAAACGATGAAAAAATAGTAAGCGCTTTTTGTATCCTGTTTAAAGATTCTTCTTTACCTATGGCTTCTGCAATAACAAAAACGCCGGGGCCCATTTTCGTGCCAACCAGCATCACCCGCAATATCATTTGTAATTCGCCCGGTTTAATATTTTTTTCTGTTGCCAGGTTTTTAAACTCAGTTTCCATGGTTTCTGTTTTCCATTCAGTTATGCTATTGTATCTCCTGATCAGTTCAACAAAAAAATCATGCTTTCCTGTATCCCATTTGGGTTTCACAGATGCCTCATCATAAACGGCAGGAGCTTCATAAAAGAAAAATGCCTGTTCGTAAAAATCAGTAAGTAAATGGCAGCGTTCTTTTACCAGTTCAAGCACTTTGGTAAAATATGCATCATCGTTGATAATAATACCTTTTTTTTCAAAAATATCTTTAACAGCAGGCAGGTAATTTGTAACCGGTAATTTTTTTATCCACTCCTGGTTAAACCATTTTGCTTTTTCATAATCGAATTTGGCACCGGCTTTATGAACTTTTTCAACAGAAAATTTTTCAATCAATTCATCCATCGAAAATATTTCCTGTTCTGTGCCGTCATTCCATCCTAAAACTGCCAGCAGGTTTATAAAAGCTTCAGGTAAAAATCCCCGTTCTTTAAATCCTTCAGTCAATTCATTTGTTTTGGCATCGGTCCAGTTCATTGCAAATACCGGGAAACCATATTTGGCACCGTCACGTTTGCTCAGTTTTCCGCTTGGGCCAAGAATAAGTGGGAGATGCGCCCATTGCGGCATCTTATCCAAACCAAAAAGATATTTCCAGAGCAATACATGTACAGGGGCGCTGCTCAGCCACTCCTCTCCGCGGAAAGCATGGGTTACCTGCATTAAATAATCATCTACTACAACAGCCAGGTGATAAGTGGGCATACCATCTGCTTTCAGTAACACCTTATCATCAACCAGCGATGATTCAAAACTTACTTCATGATGAATCATATCGGTAAAAGAAATCGTTTCCCCTTCCGGCATTTTAATACGAACCACGTGCCGGGCATTTTCATCCAGCAATTTTTTTACTTCATCAGCAGGTAAGGCCAGCGAATTTTTCATCTCCATCCTTATTTTACCATCATATTGGGGAGATGGGTTTTCTGTTGTTTTAAAATCAATCCTCATTTTTTCCAGCTCCTCAGGTGTATCAAATGCATAATAAGCAAATCCATCTTTAATAAGTTGCTCAGCATATTGCCGGTAACTTTCTTTTCTTTCGCTTTGGCGGTAAGGGGCATAAGGGCCACCCTGCAAAGGGCTTTCATCAGGTTGCATTCCACACCATGTAAGGCAATCAAAAATATATTGCTCGGCGCCTTCTACAAAACGGGTTTGGTCGGTATCCTCAATACGAACAATAAAATCGCCGCCCTGTTTTTTGGCAAACAGGTAATTAAATAAAACGGTGCGTACACCGCCTAAATGCAAACCGCCGGTAGGGCTGGGTGCAAACCTGACTCTTACTTTATTCATGCCGCAAAGATAAGCTGGATGTGTGTTTAAATTCAGGCCATAAAAAAACCGTGAAGATAATTCTCCACGGTTGCATGTGATTTCTAAATAAAAATTATCGTAAAGTGATCGTTCTTTCCGGTCTGCCATCAATAGATATGGTTGCCAGGTTATCGCATGTACCATCACCAAAGTTAATAATTGCATAATGATTAGGGCCCTGTACTTTTAATTTACCCTTATCAATATTAGCACAGGCCGCCTTCTTTTGTAATGCTTCCAAAACGGTGCAATCTCTTGTTTTACCAGCGGGGTTTGTAACGGTATGGTTACCTGTTATTGAATATACATCATCAATTATTGCCGGGGTACCAACACCAGCAGTTTGTACTACATATCTTACACCGCTATGCAACCAATACCTGCTGTCAGGTGCTGTAACTTTTCCGTTTTCTGTTAAACGTGTCCAGCTTCTTACAGTAGCTGTACTTGTATTTGTCCAGGTAATAGTGCCTTCCTTTTTATAACCATTCACATAATAATTGGTGAAGGTCATTACGGCAATGCTGCCCGATTTTCTTAAAGAGTCGGAAAGTGTAACATTGATTTTTCCACTGCGGGTGTTGCCATTAAAAGTGCAGGCAGTACCAAAGTCAATTACAATTGTTTTAGGAAAGCCCATTGCAGGAGTAATTGTTACAGTAGCGCAGGGAATAAAATCATTGGTAACAGGGCCACCGGGCGCAAAGCCATTACCGGCAATATTATTTTCTACTGCTACCTGCAAAAGCATATCATTGGCATCTTCACTGAGGTTATCAGCAACAGCCTGGTCGCCGCTTAATTCAAAAGTGGTTTCAATTTCTTCCAAACCCGATTCGTTTTTTTTGCAGGAATTAAACCCAATAGCTAATGAAACCATGGCAAATGCAAATAAAAAATGTTTAATTTTCATAAATTTTTGATTTTAAAATATTGATTTTTAAGTTTTGTTCAGTTAAGACTGGCTCTATATAAAATGGTTTAACCGGGTTTAAAATTTAAATTGCCTTATGTTTTACTTTGCAAAAACGCCAAAATGGATAAGGAAATTGTTTACAGGAAGTATTTGGGAGATGCCCGCCATTAAAAATGCCATTTACTTAACATTTGATGATGGCCCCCACCCGCAAATTACTTCTTTTGTGCTGGATGAACTGGCTAAATACAATGCCAAAGCCACTTTTTTTTGTATTGGTAAAAACGTTGTGGAAAATCCGGCTGTATTTAAACGGATCTTAGATGATGGCCATGCCATTGGAAATCACACTTATGATCACCTGGATGGCTGGAAAACAAGGAATGCAGCATATTTGCAGAATATTTTAAAAGCTAAAAATTATATTGATTCTGATTTGTTCAGGCCACCTTATGGAAGAATCACCAGGAACCAGCGAAAGTATTTAACAGCGCAGCACCAGGCCACAAAAATTATTATGTGGAGTGTGTTAAGCGGCGATTTTGATAAAAATATAACGCCCCGGCAATGTTGTGAAAATGTTTTGAAAAATGCTGAAAGCGGTTCTGTGGTTGTATTTCACGATAGTGAAAAAGCAGATGTAAGGTTACGGTATGCCTTGCCAATTGTATTAAAATGTTTTTTTGATAAGGGGTATATGTTTGAAAAAATAGAGCTGAATTCCTGCTGATAAATCATTCAATTGCTTAAAAAAAATTGGGCCGGGGTAGAAACCCTGGCCCGTTTTTAATCCGTACCCTATGAAAACTGTCGTAAATGTACAGTGTTGTTATTAAATTAGCAACATTTTTTTTAACAGTTTTTTATAGGGTTATAACGTGAGGCACTCCATTAATATAAATTATTGCCAGGTTATCGCATTGGCCATTACCATAATCCAGTAAAGCAGGCCTGCCATCTCTCACTAATCTTACCGTACCCTGTACAATCCATGGGCAGGTGAATTTTTTAATAAGAGGTTCAACTATTAACGAAGACCATGTATGGCCTCCTGAATTTGAGCCAGTTGCCGAGCCGGTTATCTTGTAAATATCATCCAAAGGAAAACGGGGGGTGCCATTGCCGGCAACCTGTAATACATCTTTTTCGCTGTTCCATTTTCTCCACCTGTTGCTGTTAGTATTGGTGATTTTACCATCAATTACTACAACTTTCCAGCCCTGCATGTTTGACCTGCTGGTATTTTCAGTAATATGTGTGCCTTCAATTTTAAAGCTGTAAACATGGTAACCTATAAATGTGGTGGATACTTTTGCACCGGGTAAAACCATGGGGTTGGTGTAAATAGAAACGATCTTTCCTTTCCTTAATTTTCCATCACGGCCAAGGCAACCGGTACCAAAATCAATGGTAACCGTTTTAGGAAATACATGCGGAATGTTGGGAACCACTGTAATTGTAAAGCAGTGCACAGTATTGGTATTTGTGGTACTGCCAAGTTCAAATAAGCCCGATACATTGGCACTTACACCAAGGTCTTCACCAACCTCGCTGGTATTCATGCTGGCTGTAATGTTGAATACATCATCGTACTGAGCTTCAGTTTCTGCGTCCTGTGTAGTCGCTTCCTGGGTGGCTGCCAGTTCTGTTGGGTTGGTTTCAGTTACAGCATTAATGCTGCTTTCTTTTTGGCAGCTTGAAATAGTGATGGCACCCATAAAGCTTATAGCCAGGAGCCAGGTGTTGAGATTTAAATTCTTTTTCATAAAGTTTAAAATTTTAATTATGGTGAATAAAACGGACACGGATATGACTGCACCGAAAAAGTATAGTTTAAAGAATCGTTAAATTATTTTTAAGCATTTTTGTATTTCAAACTAAAATATGATTGTAGATACACATTGCCATTTATACCTGGATGACTTTAAAAATGAT
>JANNYY010000145.1:0-3010 GCA_031410355.1 Chitinophagaceae bacterium
GAATAATGGGCCTTCCCATCCAGGTAAAATTGTAGGAATATCCGGCACGGATTGTTTCGGCAGCAAACTTGCTGCTTATAGCCAGCAGCTCTTCATTCTTTCCCTGTGCCGCTACCCTGTTTTTACATTCTGCTTTAAATGCTTCAACCGTATTCATTTTTTATTATTTACAGTGTTATCAAATTAATTTTTAGGGGTTCAGTTACCGCCTTTATTTCATCAATATAATTTTCATTCATTACAATGATATTGGTAATATCGTAGTCCTTCAACTCTTCGGGTTTAATAATATAATGGCCTGTGCCGCCAACATACTGGTGTTGTTTTTTTGGATTGATATCAATTACACATTTCACTTTAACGGCTTCTTTATCCAGCAGGTTCAAAAAAGTAGAGCCCTTTGCACCGGCACCCCAAATGGCTGTTGCACCTGACTGTTGCAGCAATGCATCATATTCGGAAAGCCGCTCTTTAAATTTTGCGATATAAGGTGTTACATCACGTTTTTCAAGTTCTTTTTTTACATCAGCAAGATCAGCAATTACATAAATATACTGTCCGTTAAATATGTGCCCGCCAACACTTTTGGTGAACAACATCTGTAGCGTGTCAAGGGTAAAATAATTGCAATGCTCATAAAAAATATCTTCAATGGCATTGTGTTTCATTATCCATTCAAAGGTTGGTACTTCAATATAGATTTTACCTTTGTAATTGTTTGCAGCAGCAACGGTGTTTATAAATTGCAGTGGGTTAGGTATATGCTCTAATGTATGCCTTAAAATAATAAATGATGCACCGATCCCCGAATATTTATCTGAGAAAAAATCTTTAACTACTTTAGGTGAGTCTCCTTCATAAGTAGGATCAAAACCAGTTACATCATAACCTTTGGCCAGCAACATGTCCATAAAAAAGGCCTTACCACAACCGATCTCCACCACTTTTCCATCCAGGGTTTTATTTTCCTGCATGATCTCAATCACATTATCAAGATGCTTTTGAAAATAAGGCGAGTTGCTTTGTTCGTTTTGGTAATGTGCATCATAATCAATGATTGAATCGTCAAAATTTGCACTGAACACAAAACCATTATCTAATGATTGCGCAAGGGTTACATCAATGCAGGGGGCTTGTTCAGCTTCTGCTTTTGTTGGGTAAACTTTATTTTGTATTAAAGGCACAGCCTGTTGCTGATAAATAACCTGCACATTTTCGCTTCCGGTTAAGGGACATTTAATCATTATTTTTTATCAAATTTAATTTGTTTGTATCACCCCAAAAACGCATCGGTTCGTAATCCGTGTAAGGATAATAGCCCAGGTTAAGTTTTATGCTTTTACTTTTTTCTCTAAGATAATTTTCAACAAATGCCTTAACAGTAACCGGTTTTCCGCTACAGCAGTTAATAATACCCTGCACTTTGTTTTGTACTGCTATTTTTACAATATTTGCCGCCACTTCTTCTACCGGTAAAAAATCCCTTTCCTGCTCACCGCCACTCATGTTAAACACGGGTTCATTGTTCTCGAACGCTGTTTCAAGCTGCGAAATTAAGGATTTTACGCTTTGCCCGTCTCCATACATATAAAACAGGCGTATCCATTTTAAATTAAAGGGAAAGTTTGCATTAAGGAGTTGTAACTGAATGCGCAATTCATTTTTTGCAATGGCATAAGGATTGGCCGGTTCGCAATCCATTTCTTCACCCAGGCAACCTTCTTTCATCCCGTACTCAAAACAGGTTCCGGTTACGGTAAGATTTGTTAACCCGTTATTGATTAAATTGGTAAGAAGGGCAAGGTGACGGGGCAGGTTTTCTTCATAATGAAAAGTGTCTTTGTAATTTGGCAGCCCTTCCCAGGCAAGATGGATCATTGCATCCGGCTCTTCAAAAAAGGAATAGTAGTTAGTGCCATCATCAAAATGCTTTAAATCAAAAGGAATATATTTTACCTGCGAAAACCAGGAACCAGCTTTTGCCTTCTCTTCATTTAAAGATGTGGCGATTACCTGGCAGTTATTTTTCAATAATTCTTTTATTACATAATTACCAATGAAGCCGGTGGCTCCTGTTACCAATATTTTTTTCATTGCATTATAATATTTGTAATTCAGGTATTGGAATTACAAATTGCCCTCCCCATACTTTTATATAATAAAGTTGAGCAGTTATTTCATCCTTTAAATTCCAAGGAAGTATAATAACAAAATCAGGTTTGGCATCTTTTAAAAATTGTTCATTCATTACCGGAATATGGCTTGCCGGTAAAAATTTATTTTGTTTATGCGGGTTGGCATCTACAACAAATTCAATCAAATCGTTTTTAATACCACAGTAATTCAACAGGGTATTGCCTTTGGCCGCAGCACCATAAGCGGCAACTTTTTTACCTGCCCTTTTTTGCTGAATAAGAAAATCAGTAAGGTCAAGCTTTACCTTTAAAACTTTTTGTTGAAAGTTAGCGTAATAGTCCAGCGTAGCCATTCCTTTATCCATTTCCTTTTTTAACAGCGCTGCTACATTTTCTGAAACGGTTTTGCTGCTGTCTGCTGCATGTTTGGCATAAATACGCAAGGAGCCGCCATGTGTTGGTATTTCCTCCACATCAAACATCTCCAGCCCCTGCGATTCGAAAATTTGTTTTACGGTATAAAAAGATAAATAAGAAAAATGTTCGTGGTAAATAGTATCAAACTGGCTGTTGTCTATCAACTGCACCAGGTGCGGAAACTCCATGGTAACTACACCCGTATCTTTTAAAATAATTTTTATGCCGGCAACAAAATCCATAATATCCGGTACATGCGCCAGCACATTATTCCCCAGTAGCAGGTCGGCTTTAACATCCCAGTCATTGGCAAAACTATCGGCGAGCTCACTGCCAAAAAACTGTATCACCGTCTTTATTCCTTTGCCAATAGCCACTTCGGCGGTATTGGCGGTTGGCTCAATACCCATTACCGGAATATTTTTTTCTTTAAAATATTGCAACAGGTATCCGTCGTT
>JANNYY010000146.1:0-5205 GCA_031410355.1 Chitinophagaceae bacterium
CGCTGCACAATTTTTTCATCAAGGCCTTCGGCTGTTAAGTCAATCCAGATGCTGCTGTCAGCTTTCTGGAAAAATACTTTTTTATCCATGCCCTGCTGCACAATATCTTTTCCCAACAGGTAAGTATTGCTTTCGTAATAGGTCTTATCAAAGTCGGCGCCAATACTGTTGAAGGTAACATCAAAACCGGCATACACCCAACTGTTCATGGTTGTCCATAGCTCCATCACATCGGGTTTTCCATCTTCCCAATCCAACAACATCTGCTGGGTGGCTTTCATGATGGGTGCTTCTTTTTCGGCTTCGTCTTTAGTTTTGCCGGCTGTAATAAGTTCTGTAACCTGTTCTTTATAAACGTCGTTAAATTTTACATAATACTCACCCACAAAATGATCGCCTTTTGTTCCGGTACTTTGCGGCGTTGCCCCATTGGCAAAAAGCTGCCAGGCTATCATACTTTTACAAATATGAATGCCGCGGTCGTTTATGATGCAGCTTTTTATTACTTCGTAACCGCTGGCTTTTAAAATTTCAGCCACACTCCAGCCTAAAAAAATATTTCTTAAATGCCCCAGGTGTATGGGCTTATTGGTATTGGGCGATGCATACTCCACCATCACTTTTTTGCCATGCATTTCTTTTTTGCCATAACAGGTATCGTTATAATTTTTATGCAGCAGATCATGCCAGTATGCATCTGAAATGGTAAGGTTTAAAAATCCTTTTATAATATTGTATGCACTAAAATATTGAGGATATTTTTTTACAAGATGCTCACCCAGTTGATTGCCGATGACATCGGGGGAAAGTTTTAAAGATTTTACCAGCGAAAACATCACAACGGTATAATCACCCTCAAATTCGGGCTTGGTCAGGTTTATCTGAAAATCGGTATCTGTAAAGGATTGATTGAATAAGGTTGATAAACTTTCAATGGTACTTTGTTGTAAATTATTAACTATAGACATGCTGCAAATATACTGAGCAGTTGGCAGTTGGCAATTGGCAGTTGGCAATTAGCAGTTTGCAGTGTATAAATTTTGGAACTGCAGTCTACAAAATGCAATTGCCAACAAACTATTTCTTCACGATCCTTATTTCTACTCTTCTGTTTGCCTCCCTTTCCTCTTCAGTTTTTTCGGGGTAAGGATAGATGGGAAACCGGTGCTCATAACCTATGTAAGAGAGGCGGTTGGCAGCAACGCCATTCTGTATAAGATAATTATAAACTACCTGCGCCCTTGCGCCAGATAAGGTTAAATTTTTAGAAAGATCAGGACGCTCTCCCTCATTAGCTCCCGCCACACAACATATATGCCCTTCAATAGCGATCACTAACGCCGGGTATTTCCTCATTATACTCAACAATTCTATCAGAATGGGTTTTGATTCCGGTAATAATTCATAACTGCCTCCATAATAATTCAGGTTATTTAAAGGGATCTTGGTCCCTGCTTTAGTAGCAGTATCTTCAATAGCCTTTGTAAGAAGTCTTTCTGAAGGTATTGTTATTACCAGTTCCACCCGTCGGTTCAATAACCTGGCCATGTCATTTGAATTGTTTTGCAGGGGCTGCCGCTTACCCAATCCTTCTTCCTTTACTATAATAGCCGATTCCAGACCTTTATCAGACAAGTAGTTTTTTATGGCACCCACTCTTTTTTTAGAAAGCTCATCATTATATTCATTAGAACCGATACTGTCGCAATGACCGTATAATTCTATAGTAACACCCTGCTTTTTTACAGGGATCGCAGCAACCAGGCTATCTAAACCTGTAGCTGTAGCAGCTGTGACAACAAATGCATTGAAATCAAAGTTTACGATCATCCTGGTCTGCTTCTGTGCTAATACAACAGGCGCATTTAATACCAATATTAAAATGGAGATAATTTTCATGAAGGCTCTTATTAATGCAGTCACGCAGTCCAATGAAAGATAAGATTAGTTCCCGGGTGTTTTTAACATCAAACAAACAATAACAAACTTTAAACATAAGCTACAAAACAGTATCTTTGCGCCCATTTTTTATAACTATGATAAGTGCAAATAATATAACGCTGGCATACGGCAAACGGGTTTTGTTTGATGAAGTAAATATCAGCTTTACAAAAGGAAACTGTTACGGGGTTATTGGCGCCAATGGTGCCGGTAAATCTACCTTCTTAAAAATAATAAGCGGCGAAATTGAGCCTAATAAAGGAACTATTGATATTACACCCGGTGAACGCATGGCGGTTTTAAGCCAGAACCAGTTTGGGTTTGATGAAACCACCGTTTTAAATACCGTGCTGATGGGCCACAAAAAAATGTGGAAAGTGATGCATGAAAAAGATGCCCTGTATGCCAAGGAAGATTTTAGCGAAGCCGATGGCATTAAAGCCGGCGACCTGGAACATGAATTTGGTGAAATGGGCGGCTATACTGCCGAAAGTGATGCAGCAACTTTGCTGAGCGATCTGGGTGTAAAAGACGAACTGCATCAGACGCTGATGAAAGACATTGCTGCAAATATTAAAGTGAGGGTTTTACTGGCCCAGGCCATTTTTGGAAATCCCGATATTTTATTGCTGGATGAGCCTACCAATAACTTAGATGTGGAAACCATTAGCTGGCTGGAGAATTTTTTAGCCGATTACCAGAATATTGTGTTGGTGGTAAGTCACGATCGTCACTTTTTAGATTCGGTTTGTACGCATGTAGCCGATGTTGACAGGGGCAAGATAAAAATTTACACCGGTAACTATACCTTCTGGTACGAAAGCTCTCAACTGGCAGCCAGGCAAATGGGCGATAAGAACAAGAAGATGGAAGACAAGCGTAAAGACCTGTTGGAATTTATTGCCCGTTTTAGCGCCAATGCTTCTAAAAGTAAACAGGCAACTTCCCGTAAAAAAGCTTTGGAGAAATTGGTGATAGAAGATATTGAACCGAGTAACAGAAAATATCCGGGCATTATTTTTAAACAGGAAAGAGAAGTGGGTAATGAAATTCTGAAAGTGGATAACCTCTCTTTAAAAATTGATGGTAAAACAATTTTCAATAAAATAAAATTTGATATTCAGAAAGGCGATAAGATCGCATTTATAAGCCGTGACCCGATTGCATTAACCAGTTTTTTTGAAGTGATAAATGGGAGAATGAAGGCGGACAGCGGTACTTATGAATGGGGTACAACTGTTACCACCGCTTATTTGCCCAATGACAACAGCGAATATTTTGAAGGCAGTACCTTAAACCTGATGGATTGGCTGCGCCAATATGTGCCGCCCACAACCAAGGATGTGGATGAAGATTTTTTACGTGGATTTTTAGGTAAGATGCTTTTTAGCGGCGATGAAATTTTAAAGAAGACGAATGTATTAAGCGGTGGTGAAAAAGTGCGTTGCATGATAAGCAAGATGATGCTGCAAAACCCCAATGTGCTGATATTGGATGAGCCAACCAACCACCTTGACCTGGAGAGTATTATTTCTTTTAACGACAATATGGTGGCATACCCAAGTGTTATTTTATTAACCACGCACGATCACCAGTTTATGCAAACCGTTGCCAGCCGCATTATTGAACTTACACCAAAAGGCATGATTGACCGCCTGATGACCTACGATGAATACCTGGTAGATGAAAGGGTGAAGGCGATGAGGGAGGAACTTTATAATTAGCAAATGTGCAAATATGCAAATGTGCAAATGAGTGCCAGGCTTAATGACATTAACGGGCACTATTGAAATGTTCTCCGATGGAAAGAATTTAAAATTAAGATGTAATGCTATTGGAGCATTTGCATATTTGCCCATTTGCACATTTTTTTTATGGCAAAAGATAAGATCATAGCATTCATTGATTTTTTTTATCCGCCGTTCCGCAGGTTTATGCCGGAACAAACTTTTCGTTATGCCGCCTGCGGCGGAGGAAATACAGTATTGGGGCTGGCTCTTTTTAAAATATTACTGCTTTTCTTTTTTAAAGATGAAAATGTGGAGCTGGGCTTTTATGCATTAAAACCTCATAATGCTGCCTTGTTCATTACTTCCTGCGTAAATTTTTTAGTTGGTTTTGCCCTGATGAAGTACGTGGTATTTGTAGATTCTAATTTAAGAGGGAGGATACAATTGTTTCGTTACGGGCTGGCATTTCTGCTTAATCTCACACTCAACTATTTTATCCTCAAAATATTTGTAGAGGTATTTGGTTGGTGGCCGTTTCTTAGCCAGTGCCTCACTACGGTAATCATCGTTACTATAAGTTACCTCAGCCAAAAACATTTTTCATTCAGAACTAAGAAAAATATAAAACAAAGAGAAAATATTGAATAAGGAAGTTTCATTTGCAATTCCCAATTCCTAACTCCTAATCCCTAATTCCCGATAGTCTTCCCTTACAGGTGTAAACACATCAATAACCTTACAGGCAATAACGGCAAAAGCTCCATGCAATACATTTGCAGCTATAAAAGCGCCCATGCCTGGCAATAGTAATTGCTTTTCTCCATTCAATGTAAATTCCATTTGACCTTCTAATATATAGGTCCACTGCTCATGCGGGTGGCTATGCTCCGGAACGGTTACACCTTCTTCAAGCGTTACACAACCATAGCTTATTTGTGCAGAATGCTCTATAGCGCTATGCACACCGGGAAAAATGGTTACTTTGTTTTTTGTATTGTAATTGATGAATGACATGTTTGTTGTTTTTTTTATTTCAAATGTAATGAATATGCGGGTGAGGGGTAGCGGCCAGTTTCTTTTTCTGCCACTATTAGTTTCCTTTTGTTAAATTTGTGTAGATTATTACATCAACTATGCATTTCTTTTTATTATATATTGATCCCGGAAGCGGCAGTTACATTTTGCAAATGATCATTGCTGCTGTATTGGGCATAAGTTTCTTTTTTAAAAATTTCTGGTTAGCCATCAAAACATTCTTTACCGGCAAAAAACCAAAAAAAGAAGAAGAAAAAGATTTGGTTGAATAATGCTGCTGTAAATCATTCCCCTTAACATGCACTCCCATCCTGCTTCATATAGAGATTCTGAAGGTTTTGTTTTTCAGCAACACGGCAAAGTTTACCGCTATTTACATACAAGCCACTGTTCATTAATTTTGTGTAATGCACTTCATAACTTGTATGTAAATAGCGGTAAACTTTGCCGTGTTGCTGAAAAACAAAACCTTCAGAATCTCTATATGAAGCAGGATGGG
>JANNYY010000147.1:0-15494 GCA_031410355.1 Chitinophagaceae bacterium
GAAGTGGGTTAATCAAAAATTGTTACACTGTTTTACCAGGGGTATTTATTTGCTGCAATTAGTTTATCGGCAATTCTGCGGCGGGCATCTTTGCTGTTAAAGGGTTCTGTTTTTGTAAAACGTTTTAATCCCAGCAACATCATGCGCTGTTCATCACCACCGGCAAAAGCATTAATGGCTTCTTTACCGGCTTTGTTTACTTTATCAACTGCATCATTTAAATAACAACGCATCATATCAACCTGTACCTGTGATGCTGCTTCGCCCTGCTTATCCACCATCTTCATAATGCGCAGCAAAGTACTCTCTGCTTCAAAAGTTTCAATGGCCATGTCGGCAATGTTCATCAGTATTTCCTGCTCGTCCTGTATTTTCATCATCAGCTTTTGCACAGCAGCGCCTGCCACCATCAAAATACTTTTCTTCATATTTACAATCGTCTTTCGCTCTTTGGCAAAAAGACTATCATCGTCATTTCCAAATTCAGGGATGCTCATCAGCTCTTTGCTTACTGCCATAGCCGGGCCCATCAGGTCAAGCTTTCCCTTCATGGCTCTTTTTAAGATCATATCTACCGTAAGGAGGCGGTTAATTTCGTTGGTGCCTTCGTAAATGCGGTTAATGCGGCTGTCGCGGTAGCCACGGCTTATGGAATATTCATCGCTGTATCCATTACCGCCATGTACCTGTACGCCTTCGTCCACCGCATAGTCAAGTACTTCGCTGCCATGCACTTTTAAAATAGCACACTCTACAGCATACTCTTCGGCGGCACCCAATAATGCTTCGGCAAAACTCTGGCCTGCAGCAGCCAGTTCTGTTTCTTTATCATCAACCCATTTTGCTGTGCGGTACAAAGCAGTTTCGCTTACAAAAATGCGAATGGCCATTTCGGCCAGTTTATATTTTATGGCGCCAAAATTACAAATGGCTGTTTTAAACTGTTCACGGGTGGTGGCATAGGCAACTGTTGTAGATAAAGCCATTTTAGAAGCCCCGATTGCTGCTGCTGCTAATTTTAACCTGCCGATATTTAAAATATTAAAGGCAATGATATGGCCCTTGCCAACCTCTCCCAATAAATTTTCAACCGGTACTTTACAATCCTGGAAATATAACTGCACTGTTGAAGATCCTTTAATGCCCATTTTATGTTCTTCGGGCCCCTGTGTAAATCCTTCCATGCCACGCTCTACAATAAATGTTGAAAATTTATCGCCGTCAATTTTTGCAAATACGGTGTACACATCGGCAAAACCACCGTTTGTTATCCAGCATTTTTGACCGTTAAGGATATAATGTTTTCCATCTTCGCTAAGTACAGCGCTTGATTTTGCGCCCAGTGCATCGCTGCCGCTGTTGGGTTCGGTTAATCCGTATGCGCCCTTCCACTCGCCACTTGCAAGTTTTGGAATATATTTTTTCTTTTGATCTTCGGTACCAAAATACAAAATGGGTAAAGTGCCAATACCCGTATGTGCTGCAATGGCTACGCTAAAAGAAAACCCGCCACCCAGGCCTTCGTTAACAAGGGTTGATGTGATAAAATCTTTACCCAATCCGCCCAGGTCTTCGGGCACCGAGGTTCCCAGCAGTCCCTGTTCACCGGCTTTAACCATCAGCCCGGGCATAAGGCCTGGTTCCATTTTATCAATGCGGTCAATAACAGGAATTACTTCTGATGCTAAAAACTGTAAACACATTTCTTTTACCATCAACTGCTCTTCATTAAAATCTTCGGGTGTGTAAGTTTCAAAAGCATTGCTTTCTTTAATTAACCATTCGCCCCCTTTAAGGGCTGTGGTAGTGGTGGTGCTTGCTGTGCTCATAAAGATTATTTTAAAAGTTTAATATCGTTGATCGTTGTTGGTTGGTGGTTGACCGGCTTTATAACTGCCGCAGCTTTTCGGCCAACGGACAACGTTCAACGGTCAACTTCTTACTTGAGATTATCATACACATTCTGCAACACCTCTTTTGCTATTTCTATCTGCCCGTTTGTAACACCCTGCAGTGCTTCATTAAGGGTTTGGGTGGCAATTTCCATCGTTTGTTCCTGTAATTCCTGTGCTTCTTTGGTAAGGTAGATCATGTTGATCCTGCGGTCGTCTTTGGAGGGTACACGATTAACCAGTTTCAGTTTTTCGAGGTTATCAACCAGCCGGGTAATGCTGGGCTTGTCGCGAAAAGTGGCATCGCAAAGTTGCTGCTGGCTCAGTCCGTCTTCCTTCCACAAATGGTACAACACACTCCACTGTTCAATGGTTATATCAACGTTGTTTTGCTTAAAATTCTTTTGTAACCGGCGGGCAATAGCAGTACTGGCCTTTCCTGTAATAAAGCTGTACAGCTCTCCTTTTTTAAATTGGTTGTTTGGCATATAGTTGTTTATGCAACTAAACAAAGATAATCATTCGTTTGAGATTTTAAAATTTATTTTTGTGTTACCGTCATTTCTTTTTGGCAGCATCGTGGAGTTTATCCTGAGCGTAGCCGAAGGAACACTCTCTTGTACGGCATACCAATATGCAGCAGGTTTTATTCATCCTTTTACTGGTAATTTTTGGCTTATATGTGCTGCTCATCCTTTATTATTGGAAGAGTTGGTTATCAATTTCAGATTTTAGAATGACGATTTCAGATTTTAAGCCTTCAACAAAAATTACGGTTATAATTCCTGCCCGAAATGAGGAAGAATTTATAGGTCGTTGCCTCGATTCAATTTGTAACCAATCTTACCCAAAACATTTATTTGAAGTACTGGTGGTTGATGACCACTCAACAGATAAAACTGCAGCAACTATAAAAACTTATGACGGTAAAAATGTAAAACTTATTTCGTTAAAAGATCTTGTTAGCGATGATTTAAATTCTTACAAAAAGAAAGCCATTGAAGTTGCCATCACCCAATCCACCGGCGAATTAATTGTTACCACCGATGCAGATTGTTTTGCCTCCGAAAACTGGTTACTAACCATTGCTGTATTTTACGAACAGTATAGGCCGGTATTTATTGCAGCCCCTGTTGCAATTGACTGCAGTAATAAATTCATTGAATTTTTCCAGGGGCTTGATTTTATGGTACTGCAGGGTATTACCGGGGCATCGGTAGATAAAAAAATACACAGCATGTGCAACGGGGCCAACCTGGCTTACACCAAAAAAGCCTTTGAAGAAGTAGGTGGCTTTACCGGCATTGATACTATTGCCAGCGGTGATGATATGCTGCTGATGCATAAAATTTATAAACGATGGCCGGACAGGGTGATGTTTCTAAAATCAAAAGATGCGATAGTGCAAACTGCACCTGTAAATTCTATGAGTGAATTTTTTAATCAACGCATCCGCTGGGCAAGCAAGGCAGATAAGTATGATGATAAAAGGATCTTTGCGGTGTTGTTATTGGTGTATCTCATCAATGTGGTTCTTTTATTCTTACCAATACTAACAATCTTTAATCCTGAAAAATTATCAATTATCAATTATCAATTATCAATTATTAATCTTTGGTTGCTATTATTGCTGATAAAAACTACTGTTGAATTAATCTTTCTTTATCCCGTTGCAATATTTTTTGGTAAGCAAAGTATGCTGTGGATGTTTCCTTTACTGCAACCCTTTCACATTATATACACGGTTATTGCTGGGTGGCTGGGTAAGTTTGGCAGTTACAAATGGAAAGAAAGAAAAGTGAAATAATCCCGATAGCTATCGGGATTGAAATTGTAATTTACAGTATGGCCCAAACTAATTTTTCTTTTAAAGCCGAAATGTGGAAGCGCCTCAAAAAAAACGGGGGGGCCATGTTTGGTTTGATCATCATTATACTGGCCGTGCTGGTTTCTCTTTTCGGTTATATTATTGCACCGGATAATTCCCCCAATGCCGATCTGCAAACCGTGGAGATACAGGCAAAGAAACCGGGATACAGGCAGCAGTTTTTAAAAATTCCAGCAAATAAAAATACAGAAGGCAACTGGATGAATCATTTGATCAACGGCAGAAAAAATGATTTTCAACTGGTTCCTATAAAAGGTTACAGCATAAAGGGCGACACTCTTTCAGTAAATAAATATATTGATGATGACACAACAGTTGTTCAATACTATTCAATTAATCAATTAACCAATAACAACCCGGCTGCCATTCAAAAAAATATCATCACCAAAAAATACTGGCTGGGTACCGATAAATTTGGCAGAGATATTTTAAGCCGTCTCATCATCGGCACAAGAGTTAGCCTGGCAGTAGGATTGATTGCTGTATTGATCTCTTTAACCCTCGGTATTATCCTGGGTGCATTTGCCGGTTATTACCGTGGCTGGGTTGATGAAGTAATTATGTGGCTGGTAAATGTAACCTGGAGCATTCCCACTTTATTGCTTGTATTTGCTATTACCATGGCCATGGGCAAAGGGTTCTGGCAAATCTTTATTGCAGTTGGCCTAACCATGTGGGTGAGCGTAGCCCGCCTTATTCGTGGACAGGTTATGGCCATTAAAGAAATGGAATACATACAGGCAGCCCGTGCTTTAGGTTTAAAAAACAGTCGCATAATACTCAGGCACATACTTCCAAACATTCTTGGCCCGGTGATGGTAATTGCTGCCGGCAATTTTGCAACTGCTATTATTGTAGAAGCCGGTTTAAGTTTCCTGGGCATCGGTATTCAGCCGCCGCAACCAAGCTGGGGTTTAATGATAAAAGAGAATTATAATTTCATCATAACACACAATCCTTTGCTGGCCTTAATTCCCGGCTTTGCCATTATGTTACTGGTACTGGCATTTAATTTATTGGGAAATGGATTGAGGGATGCGGTAACCCCCGCATAACCCATACCCCCTCCGCCCCCTGAAGGGGGAACCTGGACCCTGATTATTAAGGCTCTTTTCTATACTTTGACCAACTAAGTTTTTTACATTTTTTCATAAGCTTGTTTTCATATAAGGTAACTGTTCAAACAAATAAAATTCATCTTAATCCGAACGCTCCGGTTCTCCAATCAGGGGGCGAAGTGGTTTATTCTTGTGGCGCCACCTGCACATTCCTGCTGAATCCTTCTTCCAGCGAGATAAAAGTTTCTGTGCGGTCAATCCCTTTTATTTTTTGCAGTTCATCATGTAAAACAAAGCGTAGCTGGCTGATATCTTTACAAACTATTTCAATGAACATACTGTAGTTACCGGTGATATAGTTCAGCCGTACAATTTCAGGAATGTTCATCAGCTCTTTGGCAACTGCATCGTACATTGAGCTTTTCTCAAGATAAATACCAACAAAGGCAGTAATATCATAACCCAATTGTTTTATATCAACATCCATTTTGGTACCTTTAACAATACCAAATTCCTGTAGCTTTTTTATACGTACATGAATGGTACCGCCGCTTACAAACAGTTTTTTTCCCAGTTCAGCATAAGATATCTCAGAAGTTTCCATCATTTCATGAATGATCTGCAAATCGAGTTTGTCAAGATTTAATTTGGTTGCCATTTTGGAATATGTTTTTAAATTATTTTCAAATCTATATACAAATATTTGAATTATTTCTATAATTTCCAAATAATTAATAAAATATATTGAACATACGGACAAATTACCTTAGTTTTGTGTTATCAAACAATCCGGTATAGACCGGAACAAATTGTGGGGTGATGAAATCGCGTAAGCATGGCAGACATGCCCCCTTGTCTCGGGGGTGAGGACAACAGGATAAACGTAGCATAGAGCCGTTTTGGTAGCAATATTAAAACGACCGGGGTCGACCACCGAACTTTGTACTACAGCTAACTGCCTCGTGAAGGTTCGATCCCTTCCCCTACAGCGCTTTAAAAATGCCTTCGTTGAAAAACGGGGGCTTTTTTATTTGCCCAACGCCCAAGTTTGACCATACCAACCAGCGCTAGCTTTTTAGCTGTTTTGCCACATACCGTATAAGTAAACATAAACCTTTTCATATTCCTTGGTCTACCATATTTTGAGTCTAAAAATTAACAGGCTTTTCCCCTGCGCTTTAACAAATTCTTTTTAATCCGGGTAACAATTAATGCATCTCATTGATATAAAAGAGAACTGTGTTAGTTAAAAATTAAAACATCGGATATGAAAAAAGATCTACACCTTATTGCCTCGGTTGATAAACCGGAAGTGCTTGAAAATATAATTGAAGAACTGGCCGCCCGTCGTTATGATATTGGTTATGGAAATGCTTTAGTACCAAATTCCTGGCAGGCCATTGATACTTCTTCCATTGAATCGTATGTAACGGGCACGTTAGCGTTTGATTATAATGAAACGCAAAGAATCAAAATTCCCTATATTACTTGTTTTTTATTCAGTTGTACAAAGGAAAAAAAGAATCCTTATGATCTGAAGTGGGGAATTTCACTTTCGTAAAATTAATATTCAATACAACTGAATATTAATTATTGATTTTAAAAACATACGTTTCTTTTTAATAAAGAAAATTAATCCCCCTCCAGCAACAACCATAGCAAGTAACCACCATTTTGAATAGGTGGTTTTCTGTATTATTTCAAGAGGCCTGTTATCTCCCGAATAAACCATGCCGGCCCAGTAATAAGGAAGCTTTTGAAGTTGCTGGCCATTTTGATCCTGCAACCATTGCAGTTTAGCATTGTGCAATGCGCCTGCCGGGCTTTGGCCGCTGCTCAATAACTTATAAAAAGTTCCCATCAATGTTGCGGTTGTTTCATCGTTCATATCCCATAACCCTGCAACAATGCCTGCTGCACCGCTTGCAGTAAAACCTCTTGCCAGGCTGATGATACCTTCTCCTTTTGCAAGCATACCATGACCGGTACGGCATGCACTCAATACCACCAGTTGCGGATGAAAAGTTTTTCCATACAATTCAAAAAGAAAAAAACGGTCATCGGCCAGTTGCAATACCGGCATATTTTCTTTGCCCTGTAAAAATGAATGTGTGCTGATGTGCATAAGATTTACTGTAGCCAGTTGTTTTTTAAATGTGGCAAGAGAAGCATTTTTGTTTTCAAAATAATCTCCATTCATTTCAGCATGTATTTCGGCATACTCTTTTTTTACAGCCGGAATGGAAGACCGGGTGCTGCTGTCGAATGAAATAAAAAAACCAGCAAATGAACCCGAAGGATGATCCATTTTTTGCTGTTGCCATTTGGTTTGTAATGAATAGGAGAAATACAGGTTTGTTTTTTTAACGAGCAAAGGCCATTGCTCAATTGCCGGTTTGTAAACAGAACCGGTAACCAAGGCATCAAAAGGTAAATAACCCAAAATGCCATCAGGAATTACAATACAGTTTTCTTTATTTGCTACAGCAGCTTGCG
The DNA here is from genome assembly GCA_031410355.1 of Chitinophagaceae bacterium. Classification (GTDB taxonomy): domain Bacteria; phylum Bacteroidota; class Bacteroidia; order Chitinophagales; family Chitinophagaceae; genus Ferruginibacter. The sequence goes on from JANNYY010000147.1 coordinate 7,335, forward strand.
GCAATAATGTTTGATAAATTGCAACCGCATCCTTATAATATTGTTGCGGATCGTTGATCATATTGGCTGGGCCGGATTGAAAATATTTGTCAATAAAAATTTTGATTGATGGAAGAACAGAATCTGCTTTTTCAATCTTCCTGATCTGAACTATTTTATTTTTTTCAGCTTCAATGCTGTAGATATTTTTTTCACCGGCAAAAAACTCGAGCACTGACGTAGCCACATCAATGTTTTGCAAGAGGCTGTCAACTGATGGCAAATTTTCACTGGTTATCAAACTTTCCTGCAAGGAATATTTTTCCTTTACTTTTTTTTGTATCAGCGACAACTCAAACTGCAATTCTTTTTTTGCGGCAATGGCATTGCTGTCTGCTTTGCCGTTTGCAGCATTCAGTATTGCTTCTTTCTCATAAAAATTAATAGCCTGCAGCATTTGCTGCTCTTTGTTCAGGAGCGTATCATTATTTTTCACACGGTTATAACGCATGCTGTTCATCATTTCATCCAGCAGCAATTGCGCCTTGCTCATTTCAGCAACCAGCAATACTTTTTCCGCATATTCCTTTTTACCGGTTACTTTCCACAAATCAAATGCAGTTTCAATGGCTGATTCTGCCCATTGCCTGTTTTCCTTTTGCTGCTGTTGCCTGGCTGTATTACTAAAAAATTCACGCCGCAGTTTTTTTTCTGATGCAAACAGCAGCATATAACATTCCAAAGCCTTTTCCTTTTTATTCAGATCATGTAAACAATCAGCTTTACCCCAGAGGGCATCCAGCAAAGTATTTTCTCCATATAGATCATTCCTTTTTGGCAGTTCATCAATGGCGATGGGTTTAAATGAAGGTATCATCAATGTTAAAGCTGTATTGTATTGCTCCATCGCTTTTTGCGGCTGTTGCAATTGCAGCAACAGGTGGCCGGCAGAAACCAAGAGTTTTGCTTTTTCTCTTATTCGTTGTCCGCCATAATAATGATCAATCAGGGATATTGCTTTTTGGTATGAGGCCAATGCAGCAACAGGTTCTTTTTTTTCTTTTTGAATATCGCCCAGCCCTTGCCAGGCACCTCGCAGCCAGTAAGGCACAACCTTTTCTTTATTTGAAAGTTTACCTGTTAAAATTTTGATTGCGGCTTTGCAGGTAATTTCTGCTAAATCTTTATTGCCTGACTTTAAAAAAATTTCAGACAAGGTTGACAATAATAGACCATGTAGTGAAGAGTTTTTATTTACCTGCTGCAATCCTTTTTCACAATATTGTTTTGCCAAAGGCAGGTCCTCTTTCCAAATGGCTGTGGTAGCCAGGTTATGGCAAATGGATGCAATTTGAGATGTATCTTTTTTTTCAGCCAATACCAGGCTTTTTTCCTGGATAAAAAATGCACGGTCGTAATCACCAAGCCGGGTATAATTATTACCTAAAGGTTTCAACACATGTTCCAAAACATCAACACCCGGTATTGGTTTATCAAAATAAAAACGATAAGCCTGTTCATAAACATTAATTGATTTTAAAATATTTCCGCTGTATAATAAGTAATATCCCCGGGCTGCGAGACAATTGAACCACTCTTCCCTTTCTGCCTCTGTTTTGCAAACCCGCCACGCATTGGATTGTGCCTTAGTTAATATTGAAATCCGCTTTGCAGGATCTTCATACACATAGGCCCTGTAATTATACAGCCATCCGGCCAAATCATCATCTTTACGAAGTGAATCCAATTGATGGATCAATTCAGGCGGCAGACCCGGTTCAGTGTTTTTTATTTCAGTTGTAGATTGTGCAGATATAATTATAAAAACAGCAAAGCATGACAGGCGGATAAAAAATTGATATAGTTTTTTTTGCATCAACAATAGTTAGATAATTGAAGAACCCGGTACTGTCTATAATCTCCATGCAAGATATACATACAAGCCATTGCGGGGAAACCTGAAATAATGAATGAACCTGGCCCCCAGCACCGGGCCCACCCTTACCCTGCCAAACTGTACATCAGCAAAGGCTGCCACATCAAAATTGGTAAACCAGGCTGATGAAGTAAATTCTTTACCGATAATGACCGGTGTTGGATTTGGCTGTTGCTGCATGCGTATCACCTGGCGGTTGTTAGTTTTGGTATAAGCATTAAAAGAAAGGATGCTGCCAATTCCTGCACCAACCCAGTTATAAAAATTATACCGCAATTGCACAGGCACCAGATCCAGTTTTATGATCTTTGATTTTGCATAACTGTCCCTGCCAAAAATATGGAACGTAGTATTATTGATCATCGTGTCTTTATTTTCTGTACGCACATCAACCAATTTTTCGGGAAATTGCATATACCCTGCATATAATTCTGCCTGCAGGTATTTACGGTATGGCGCATAAGGCGAAATGCTGCCCCCGATAGCAAAATAGTTTTCATCTTTTACATTGTTCCCAAAAAAGAAATTATAGCCTGCAATGATGCCATAAGATTTGCCCGGTTTAAAATATCCTTTTTGATTGTTGGTATAAATGGGTTTGTTATTATCAAAAATAATAGCTGCATTACTTTCAAACGGAAGCTTCTTTAATTTTTTATTAAAATGCATCCGGTATTTTATAAATCCCATTGTTGAATCAGGATCGCTGAAACCTTGCTGCCGTAAGCCGGGCAAATAAATACTCTTGAAAATAAAATAAATGCTATCCTTACGAATGATAGTATGTAAACAACTTCTCATCTTCACTGTTGAATTTTCCCGGCAAGAAGGTACTTTAGGATAATAATCCAGGATCTCCACAGAATTTGCATCCATCATAGCCGGAACACTTACTGCAACAGAAACCTGTTCTGCCGGGCCTTTGCCGGTATTTTGAAACCGAATGGTATACGTCATCTCTTTTTCCCTGTTTGTGAACCGGTAATTGAGCCTGCGGTTTTTCAGCATCATCCGGTTGGGGTCGTGCGAGGCAACGATCTGCAGTCCGATAGTATATTCTTCAATTCCTACTGCCGGATTATCGGGAATAAACATACCAGTCAGTTCAACAACAGCATTGGTGTCTTTTATCATTTCGGGTGTTGTGTGCAGGGTAATGAAGAAATATTTTTCTTTGCCGGTTTCTAAATTATTGAATCGCCAGCTTTGATTTTGCCTGAATATTTTTTGTTTGGCAGCAATCAATGCTGCCAGGTTTCCGCCATAATAACCAGAACTTTCTTCCTCAATAAAAGCATTTGGACCAGCCAACAAATTCATATCAGCATTTTGATTGCCCGGCACATAAGCCATGATGCTGCTCAATGAAGTTTTCTGTTCATTATTATAAGTGCGTTCTTCTGAAAGATCAAAATTATTTTTTTTAAACTGCTTTTCATTATAAAACAAAACCATCGAACCGTTTATAGCAGTTGCTTCTTTTTCATTTCTGTAACCAATTATCAGCACCATATCATCATCGGGCCTGGGCATAGCATTCACCCGCATTTCAATGGCACCGCCCTGTTTAAAGAATGTATTTTTTTTAACTGGATTTTTACTGGCCAGGTTCATCGAATTACCCTTCGACTTTACCCTTACCGGTTTAGGTTTTAATGGAGGCGGTTTTCCATCATCATAATTATTGGTGGCAAATAAACGGGCATTAAATAAACCCGTATCGCGGTAAATGTGTTTGGGTTTTTCTTCAAAACTAAATTGACCATCCCCAAACTCCCAGTAGTAAGAATAAAACGCTTCGGGAGCACCGGCTATTTGTTGCAAAGGCCGTAACACGGAACTGAAATTTGCCTGGTTATTGGCAAGCTGAACATTAATGTTTACTGTTGAAGTATCTATTCGCTGCCCCATCGCAATGAGTATCATTGTTTGCATCAGGGCAAAAAGCAATATGGCTTTTTTGCGATGCACAGGCTTTGTTTTATTTTGGTATGTTATAAATTTACTCATAATATTTCCTGTTTTATAATTTATCTGCATTTATTTGTAAGAGTTTTGATATGGGGCCTTTCAGCAGCATATAAACAGGTTAAAAGTTTTGTTACCCCTGCGGGGGATATATTCTTTTAAATAGCTGAAAAGAGCAGTATATTTAAGAGGTTGTTTTATGGAACAGGCAAAACTTATTCATACCGACCAACGATTTATAACCGGGCTTTTACAAAATGACACAGCTTTGGTTAGGGAAATCTACAGCCAGTTTTCCGGCAAGGTGAAAAATTATATTGTACAAAACAGCGGCAGCGAAGATGATGCTGCCGATATCTTCCAGGAATCGCTAATTGATATTTACCAGCAGGCCCGGCACAAAGGCCTGCAACTTACCTGCCCCTTTGAACCTTTTTTATTGTTGGTTTGCAAACGCAAATGGCTGAATGAATTAAAAAAACGTGGCCGTCAGGGGGTAACAAAAGAGCCCGATACTGTATTTGATTTGGGTGAAGATGTTTTTGCCCTTGCCGAACAGTTGCAGTTGCAGGAAGATAAGGCTACACTTTTTATGGCTATGTTTAAAAAACTTGGTGAACGTTGCCGGGAGATCATCAACAAATGCCTGGGCAATAAGCCGCAGGATGAAGTGGCAGAAGAACTGGGTGTTAGTTATGCTTACCTGCGCAAAAAAAAATCGGAGTGTATGGCAGAATTAATAAAATTGATAAAAACAAAACAAGCCTCAGACCATGAAGGAATTTGATCACGATATGATAGACCGCTACCTGGATGGGGGGTTAAATGCAGAAGAAGGGAAAGCATTTGAAACGCAGATGCAACAGGATCCTGAACTGCAAAACGAAGTAGCATTAATGAGAGATGTACAGGCTGCTTTAAAAATGAAATTGCACCCGGATGAAAATGAAACCGGCCTTAGAAAAAATTTGAAAGAAATGAATGCTGAATTTTTTTTAAATAAACCTGAACAGGCAAAGATCATTCCTTTAAACAGTCGAAGATGGATGACTGCCGTTGCTGCGATTTTTATTATGGCATTGGTTCTTACGGTTTGGCAACCCTGGAAAAAAGAAGACCTGTATAAACAATATGCAGCTATACAAATGCCGGGCATTGCTGAAAGAGGTGCTGCAACCGACAGCCTGCTTAAAATGGCCGTTGAAAATTTCAACAATAAAAAATTTGCAGAAGCGATTCCGGCTTTTGAAACAGTTTTAAAAGACAGCAGCCAAAATACTTTTGTACAATATTATTATGCTATTGCCTTGTTGCAGAACGATCAAACAGAAAAATCAAGAACTCAATTTACTGAGTTATACAATGGCATTTCCTTATTTAAGTACGATGGCGCATTTTATATGGCACTCAGTTATCTTAAGAAAAATAATAAATCGGCTTGTGCGGCATGGCTGAATAAGATCCCTGCCGATGCAGGGCCTTATGGCAAAGCCCAGGAATTGTTGAAGAAGTTGTGAGAATAAATTGCAGTTCAAATATTTAACTCCTTTTAGAAAGATTAAATCTCTTTATTTTTTACCCCTATTATTTCTGCTGCAATACTCACCGCAATCTCCTTTGTTGTTTTACTGGCAATGTTTAAACCAATTGGTGAAAAAATCCTATCCAATAATTCTCCTGTTATCCCTTCTTCTTTTAATTCTCTAAACAGGGTTTCAATTTTATGCTGGCTACCCAAAAGCCCCAGGTAAAAAAATGGTTTGCCAATTAATTGCTTCAGTACAGTTTTATCAGTACGGTAACCAATCGTCATAATAACTGCATAATCATTTTCAACATTCATAAAATGGTTGCTGATAGAGTTGTAGTTTACAATATGCTTCTCATGTGCAAATGAGTTGGCGGCAATGGTATTCAACTCCGGCCGGTCATCATATAGTTTGATGTAAAAACCTAAATAGTTCATCAGTTCTGATAAAGCCAAACCTACATGGCCACCACCAATGATATGTATTATGAGTTGCTGGTTGATGGCTTCGCTGTAAAGCCAGTCTGCATTGGTGTTGTATTGAAGACCTGTTGCAGTTTCATTAACAGTCTGTAAACCTTTTGGAGAAAGTTGAATGGTATTTATTTCAGCAGCAATTATTTTTTCAACCATTTCTTTATCCGCTTCGGCGCACAATGGAATAAATGCATTTAACTGGCTGCCGCTGCAAATCATACCCGATTGATTGTTGGCATGTTCTTTATCATGATGTTGCCGCATCAGCAAAACAGAACTTTCATTTTGCTGCAACATGGCTTTTGCTTTCTCTACCAGCTTATGTTCCATGATGCCGCCGCCGATGGTTCCAAAAAATTCCCCATCGGCAGCAACAGCCATTTTAAATCCTTTACGGCCGGGAGAACTTCCTTCACTTTCCAACACATACAGCAACTGTATATTTATCCCATTGTTTAGTTTGGTTAATATAATACGCCACAGATCCATTATTTCAGTTTCCTGTTTTCTAAAATTTGCTTAAATGAACGGCTGCGTATTTCATCAAGTGTTAAACCCGTAACCAAAACTTCTTCTTCGGTAATGGCACCGCTGTTTAATGCACGTAAAAAATAATTCAGTAAACCCTGCCCGGTTGCTGCATCATCAAATACATCACCAATGAGTGTTGCCCTTGCTGCTTTTTCTACAAAAGTTTTTAACCGCTCAACTGCGTCATCATAACTTTCTAAAAAGAAAGCATACACAGCAGCATAGCGCATGGGGAATTGTGCCGGGTTCAAATCCCATCCCTGGTAAAAACCGTTCCATAAAGAATGGCGGATATGATCGTAACCTTTTTTCCAGGCACGATGAACGGTATCCCAATTTTCCTGCAACTCGGCTCCGGATAAATTTTCGCCACGGTGCGGACCAATGGGCATGGTATTGGTTGCACCATCACTTAACCAGATGCCGGTATGTGCCAGCGCCACCTTGGTCATGTGATGTGCAAAATCACAAACGGGGTGATCCATCTCCTGATACTTAGCCGTGATGCTGCAACTGGCTGTATAATCATAAGTGCCAAAATGCATGGCAATACATCTGCCATTGCTTGCTTTTATAAAACGATATAAAGGATTGATGCCGTTAATATCCATAATGGCCTGCGTGGTTTCTACCATCATCTCCATTTTTAAAATTCCTTTTTCAAGTTTCAATTCTTCTTCCATTATATCAAAGAAGGAAGCCAGGGTTGCAGGTTGTTCGGGAATGGTAACTTTCGGCAGCATCACAATAAAATTGTCGGGGAGCTTACCACGGGTTTCTTTTACCAGCGTACTTACAAAAATATCCAGTGTACGTAAACCCCTTTCCTTCATCTCTTCGGTAAAAGGCTTTATGCGAATGCCGATGAATGGAGGCAATGTTTTTTCCTGCATACCTTTTGCAACTTCCAACGCTGTAGTACGGGCGGTTTCATCTTCTTCTTCGTTGCTGCGGTTACCATAGCCGTCTTCAAAATCAATTCTGAAATCTTCAATAGCTTCTGCCTTTAATTTAGCAATTACTTTATTGTACACTTTGTTGCTGAAGCCCGACTCGGTATCCATGCCAAATACATTACCGAATACTTTGTGATCCGGAGCGTAGGTTTCAAATATTTCCAATGCCCTTTTGCCAAGCGATATGGCAGCATCGTATTTAAAAAGGTTAGCACCACCGTACAAAGTATGCACTGGCTGGCGTTCGGTCCTGTCGCCAGGATAAATCTGTTGAAACGCCGTGTTGGCATTTTTTAAGCTGTTGAATAGTTCTTCTCTCTTGCTTGTTGGAATTGATGTACTCATTTTTAATTTTTTTTGGACCCGTCATTTGTTTTTTATTAAGCTTCATTGGCGTCGCACTCTTGTACAACTGGTTCTTTATTCAGCTTTTTTCAACGCAGAGAAAATGAGATAAGGAGTTTACGCAGAGGTTCTGCGTTTTCTCTGCTTCTCTTTTTCTCTGCGTTAAAAACTCAACTGCCTCTATAAGTTGAATACCCAAATGGATTTATCAGCAATGGTACATGATAATGTGCATCATCAAAAACAATGAACTGAATTTCCACTTCGGGATAAAAGCCTTTTATTTTTTGTGCTGCAAAATAATTACCGGTATCAAAAACCAGTTTATAATTTCCGTGCGCCAGTTTTTTTTGAGCAGGCAACAGATCAGCAATCCTTCCATCGCTGTTGGTAACGCCCTGCGCTATAGTTTGCCAAACGCCGTTAACCGGTATTTGTAA
>JANNYY010000148.1:0-2637 GCA_031410355.1 Chitinophagaceae bacterium
ATTACCCTGTGGCGTAATATTTATTTTACCGTTGCCAAACAGGCGGTTAAATAAATTATCATACAAAGATAATTTTGGTTTTATCCGGCCCTGGTTAAGGATGCTCATTAAATTAGAGCGTTTTTTAAAATATTCAACTTCAGTTTGCCGGCCACGTATTTGCCAGTATTCATCAAAGCTGTACGATGTAGTACTGCGGTAATATTTTGTTCCTATTTTTTCGTAAACAATATAACGGCGGGTTTTGGGATCATAAACCACCGAATCCTTTATATTGGAAGGATTGTTTAAATCAAAGGATCTCCTGTTTCCACTGGAAAAGAAATCACCCCGGCGGTCCTGGATGGGGTAATGTAAGCTGTCGCCGTACCTGGGCACAACGGTATCACCCACATTAATTTTAAGATTGTAATGATAGGGGTTAGCCTTAACTTTATTTGCCTGGAGTATAAGCAGCATCACTGCCAATACAACACAAACAATTAGTCCTGAGTTTTTGTTTCTAATAAGCAACATCCGGTAAATCAATTAACGTAGCGTTTTTTTCAAATGGATTTAAGGGCTTTTTTAATTAAGTCTTCCAATAGTGATACGGTTGGTTCGGCACGGATAATTTTTTGGACAGCAAGTTCTGCCTGTGATCTTGAAATTCCGAGAGCAGTTAAAGCATTTAACGCATCCTGTTCCAAACTATTGCCCACGTGTAAGGAAAAATTTACGTCCAACGAATTTTTGCCCAATTTATCTTTTAATTCCAGTACTAACCTTTCGGCAGTCTTTTTTCCTATTCCTTTGACACTTTCGAGCAGCTTAATGTTGCTTTGCACTATGGCCAAACTTACTTCTTCCGGTTTTAAGGAAGATAACATCATCCTGGCTGTAGCTGCACCAACTCCCGACACACCGGTTAACAGCACAAACATATCTTTTTCCTGCTTATCAAAAAAACCAAATAACAAATGTGCATCTTCTTTAATCTGAAGATGCGTAAACAATTTACCCTGCTCCAGGTTTTGTATATGCGAATATGTATTCAGGCTGATGTTTACTTCATAACCAACGCCATTAACATCTACATAAACCTGTGCCGGGCTTTTATAAGTAAACTTTCCCTGTAAATATGCATACATAATTAATATCCTGCCGGAAAAACGAAAATAAGGATAATTTGTGAGCTACATACGTTAAAATACAACTAAGGTTTTTTCTGTATTTTTACTTTTCTTTATCAATATTAAAATTAGCAGGTAAACAGAGATATTCATGCAAAAAATAAATGCTGCCATTACTGCCACAGGCGGTTATGTACCCGAGTACAGGCTTACTAATGCAGAATTGGAAAAAATGGTAGATACCAACGATGAATGGATACGCACCAGGACAGGAATTTCGGAAAGACGGATTTTAAAAGAGGAGGGTAAAGGCAGCAGCGACCTGGCTGTGCCGGCAGTTTTGGAATTGTGTAAAAAAAGAGGCATCGGCCCCGAAGAAATAGATTGTTTGATCTGCGCTACGGTTACACCCGATATGGTTTTTCCCGCCACAGCTAATATCATTTGTAACAAGATTGGGGCTACAAATTCATTCAGTTTTGATATTATGGCGGCCTGTTCAGGCTTTTTATATGCGCTTACCACCGCTGCTGCCTTTATTGAAAGCGGCAGGTATAAAAAAGTTGTTGTGGTTGGGGTAGATAAAATGAGTAGTATTATTGATTACAGCGACCGTGCTACCTGCATAATTTTTGGCGATGGTGCCGGTGCAGTATTACTGGAACCTGTTGAAGAAAATATTGGGGTTTTAGACAGCTTATTAAAAAGCGATGGCAGCGGCAGCCAGTACCTGCACATGAAAGCGGGTGGTTCGGTAAAACCATCAACTGTGGAAACCGTGTTGGCTAAAGAGCATTATGTGTACCAGGAAGGGCAGGCTGTTTTTAAGTTTGCCGTTAAAGGCATGGCCGATGTAAGTTTTGAATTAATGGAACGAAATAATTTAACAGCCGATGATATTGCCTGGCTGGTACCGCACCAGGCTAACCTGCGTATTATAGATGCAACTGCAAACCGAATGGGACTCCCCAGGGAAAAGGTAATGATCAATATCCAAAAATTTGGCAACACCACGGCAGGCACTTTGCCATTATGTTTATGGGAATGGGAAAAACAATTAAAGAAAGGCGACAATATTATTTTGGCTGCTTTTGGGGGCGGTTTTACCTGGGGGGCTACATGGTTGAAGTGGGGGTATAATTCGTAAGCAATTGTAGTTATAATTTTAAAATTGCGGTTAAGAATCTGGCTGCTATAATTTCATTATCTTTAACGATATATGTGTGAGGATCAATCACAAAAAACCCGTTTACCCGAAATCTCTAAAAAATTCTACTAAGCTATGAGTCATCTACCTTCAAAAACCAATTTGCAGTTGGCTTTATTGCAATTTGGATTAATCTTTATGTTATTGATGTTGCTGTTTTAAAAAAAAGCATTTTCACAAACATATTGTACGCCAACAGTTAACAACTGTGGAACCGGACGTATAGATTCAGTTTCTATTGGCACTATTAACAACACATCTGCATGCAGTGCAAATGGATATGGAGATTATACCACTATTACCCCTGCTGACGTTGTG
>JANNYY010000149.1:0-7327 GCA_031410355.1 Chitinophagaceae bacterium
TTATAAACAGCCTGTATCATTTGGTTCGTAAAAGAACACTGGGTGCAAAAAGAAGATTGGTGATTAATGAAACCGGGATGACCAAAGGAAGGATTTTGGATATTGGTTGCGGCACCGGAGCTTTTTTGCAAAGTATGAAAGCGGCAGACTGGGAAATAACAGGCTTAGAGCCTGATACGGTTGCCAGGAATAAGGCTGTAGAATTGTATAATATTCATCCGCAGGAATCAGCAAACTTATTTGAATTAAAACCTGTTTCTTTTAATGCCATTACTATGTGGCATGTGCTGGAGCATGTGCATGAGTTACATGCATACATAAAACAAATAACAACTTTACTGGCTCCAAATGGCAAGCTGTTTATCGCCGTGCCTAATTACACTTCAAAAGATGCGGAAATTTATAAAGAGAACTGGGCAGCTTATGATGTCCCCCGTCACCTGTATCATTTTTCGCCACAAAGCATGGAGAAATTATTATCTATGCATGGCTTAAAGCTAACTGCTGTTAAAGCTATGTGGTTTGATAGTTTTTATGTGAGTATGCTTAGTGAGCAATATAAAAACGGCAAGGGGAATATTATCAAAGCGGTCTTTAATGGTTTTATTTCAAACTTAAAAGCTTGGGGAGAGGTGCGGAAATGCAGTTCGGTGATTTATGTTATAAGCAAGTAGCAAGAATCAAGAATCAAGTATCAAATATCCATCACCACCATCAATTCAACTTCAACTCAAACATTTTTGGCCAGCGCTTGCCGGTGATTAATAATTTTTTTGTTACCGAATCGTAGGCGATGCCATTCAAGACTTCATCCTGTGGTTTAGGTGTATAATCCGGTGCAAATTTTTGAATGATCCCTCCAAGCTCCATTTTACCTACAACAAACCCGCTGGCAGGATCTATCTTAACAATTTTATCTGATTGATAAATATTGGCAAAAACATAACCATCAATATATTCCAGTTCATTTAAATAAAGAACCGGATTGCCGTTTTCAGTAACGCTGATGGTGCTTTTTAATTTAAAATCATCTGCATTTACAAAGTAAAGATTTGCCGACCCATCGCTTGTAATTAAATCTGTTCCGTTGTTGGTAAGTCCCCAACCTTTATATGGCCATGTAAATGTTTTTACTGGCTTGTCAATATTGCTTAAATCATACACATATACAATATTGCTTTCCCAGGTAAGCTGGTAAATTTTATTTTTAAAGATGGTGATGCCTTCTCCAAAAATGGAGTCTGTACCCATCATATGCTTTCTTTCAACCTTTCCTGTTTTATAATCTGTAATTCTTAAAGATGATGTTTTATAATCGCCAGTACCTTCATATAATTTGCCATTGTGAAACTCCAGACCCTGTGTATAGGCACTGGTATCGTGAGGATATTCTGCAACGATGCTATAAGGTATTGCGGGAGTAGGGACAGGCTTTATGGTGTTATCAACAGTTTCTTCATCCTTACCATTACAGGCTGCCAAAATTACCAACGCAAAAATTGCTGAATATTTTTTCATTATCTTTTTTTCAAAATATAAACAAAAATAAGGAACAGTTGTGTTGCAAGAGGCCTTTCAAAATAAAACTATGCAAATATTTAGTTAAGTGCACCTTTGGGTGGTCTTAACTAAAGGCAGTTTTTTAAAGGCCAGCGGGCCGAAATGTTAGTAGAATATAATGGCAATCGCTTGATGCCAACTCCGTAGGAGCGACATGTATATTTCGCTCCTACGGAGCTCTGAAAACCCAATGGAATTCTTTGTCTACTGACATTTCACCTCTCTGAGGCTTTAACTCTGCCAACAGATTTAACTAATCAATTTGCTTTCTTTTTTGCGGTAGTGAACATTCCTTTCCTTTAAATAATCAAGTATAAAATTAAAACAGGGTTCATCCTTACCAACCAGTTCAGGCGGAAAAACCCCTTTTTCAATAAACAGGTTTTCAATCAGCATATTTATGGCAGCGGTGCAGGTGTAACCCGTGGTACGGCTCATAGATGAGGTTTGTGTTGCCGCATCATATTCATCATACAGATCGTAACAGATCGTTTTCTCGGCATCAGTTATTTTTATCTGCATTAAAGTAAATTCTGCTTCTGTTTCACCCAGCTTCCATTGATCAAACAATAGTGAGGATGTAAATTCCATGGGTGAAATTTGCTGGCCTTTAAAGTTAACCGGGGAAGTGTTTAAAAATCCAGCTTTTATTAATCCTTTCATTAAATCAATATGACCGGGGTAACGCAAAGTTTTTTCTTTCATATTGGGAATATGGCTCATCGTAAATAAAATAGAACGCAACCCATCTGTATTAAAAGATTCTAATGTGCCCACATTTTCAAAATCAACCAGCTCAGTATCGCTGAGGGCTGGTTTGGTAACAATATGACCGTTCTCTGCATAACGTGCCGGCCTTGTATATTCTTCCAGCACATCAATGGGAGAGAAAGGGGCTTTGTATTCAAATGGATAAGTTCTTTTCTTTGGCAGTCCGCCTACCATACATTCAAAATGAGTGATGTTCATCCGTTCATTGTAATAGCCGAGGATTAAATTACTCATGCCCGGCGCCACACCACAATCAACAATAGCCGTAACATGATTTTCTTTAGCAAGGCCATCCAATTCCAAGGCATTTTCAGGAAAGAAAGAAATATCCACTACATTTTTTTGTGCGTTGATGATCGCTTCCAAAGTTTTGTATCCCATAAAACCAGGCACTGCTGAAATTACAAAGGCAAATCCTTTTAACATAGATTGGTAATTGGAATAATCACTCAGATCGGCTTTAATGGTTTTTATGGAATTGTTTTTTTTAGTAAGCAGTTGCAATGCATGGCCACTTACATCAAAAGAAGTTACGTTGTATTTTGCTGCCAGGTCAACCGCCATGGCACGGCCTACCATACCGGCGCCTAATATTGCTATTTGCATAAAATAAAAATTTGTGTCGCCCAGGGGCGAAGATTGTGTAATTGGTTTTTGTTACCAGCAGTTGTTCTTTGTGGGGCAACAGTGGCGACGCTCCATTCAAAAGTGGTAATTACTATCGTCTTTTATCAAAGCGAAATGGTAGAAACTTTACTTCCCGGGGTTCCATTCATCATAATAGAAATATAGGCTGAGAGCCTGTAGAAATGTGCGTATGTAACTTTAATACTCAAAGTAATGTATGTATTAATTAACTACCCATGTAAATAACAATTGCGATTAAAACTGTTGCTATTGCGGAAACTATTTGTTGGATTTTTTGGTCTTTAAATATTTTTCTGATCACAAAATCTACAAGTAATGCAGCCAGGCCTAAAGTAAACAATACTATCATGTATGCTATTCCCCAACCCTCACCGCCTGACAGTCTTGCATAATTTATTAATGTAAAACAAATACAGCCAATTAAATAAATAAGAGCCGAAACATTTAGTATTGTAAACCTGTATTTCAAGTGCTTTATTTTCCTTTTTTACTAACCAGCTTCATTTCGGCAATCAAATTTTTTGCTTCTGCATATTTATCAACTATAAATAAAACATACCGTATATCTACCATAATGTTGCGGCAAATAGAAGGATCGTAATTTATATCACTCATGGTTCCTTCCCAAACACGGTCAAAATTTAAACCAACGAGGTTGCCATACCCATCCAGTGCAGGGCTTCCAGAATTGCCGCCTGTGGTGTGATTGGCAGCAATAAAACAAACCGGCTGGCGGCCATTAACGCCCCACCTGCCAAAATCTTTTTTGTTATACAGGTCAATCATTTTTTTAGGCAGGTCAAATTCATAATCTCCCGGTACATATTTTTCCATCACTCCATCCATATAACTTTGAAATTCGTATTTCACGCCATCTCTTGGCTGGTAATTTTTTACATTGCCATACGTAACACGCAGTGTGCTGTTGGCATCAGGGTAAAAAGCCTTATTGGTAAACACGTCCATCTGGGCCTGCATATAAGTGCGTTGCAAACTGTTAATATTTGCCTGCATTGCATTCAGTTGTGGCGATACATTACTTACATAAGTTTTAAAAATATCGGTATATAACTTCCCGGCAATATCTGCCTTAATTGCAGCAACAGCTTCATTAGCGCTGCCATTCAGTATTTTTTTTATCTTATCTAATGATGTAAATGAAGATTGAGTGTAAACCGCATCTGAAAGGGCAGAATATGATTTTCCTTTTTCTGCAAGCATGGTTTTAAAAGCCGGCGAAATATAATCATCCTTCTGATCAGTTATATACATTTCCATTAATGCCTCAAATAGTTTTTGATCTACTGTGGCATTATATTCCTTAAAAGTTTCTTCTAATTTGGTTAACACTTCTGTTTTACGTTTATTATAAGTTGCTTCATCTTTTGAATAGGCAGTAAGCAGCGAGTTCATATCGGCAGCAATGCCCCATAATTCAACTCTTGGTATAATTTCATTATAATAATCACGGGCATAACCAAAAGGTTCAATATCGGTATAAGCCTGTTTAAGATTTTTCAGCAGGTCAATATAGGCCAGGTTGAATTCGGGTTTACTCAATACAATTTTTGCAAAATTGCTTTCATATTCTTTTCTTTTTGCTACAGCATTTGTTTTGGTTAATCCCAACACTTCGCCCTGCCATTTTTTCCAGGCGTTTGATATAGAAGCATACTTTGCAGCATACTGAATTTTTATTTCTTCGTCCTTACGCATAAAACCATCAATTACGCCAAGCGCTTTGGTACGTATGGCAATTTTAGCCGGATCGCTCACTCTTACAATTTGCTCAATAGCGCTGCTGTGCAGGTATTCATTGGTACGTCCGGGAAAACCAAACACCATCGTAAAGTCGCCTTCTTTTACGCCATCTAATGAAATATTTAATGCACGTTTTGGTTTATAGGGAACATTATCTGCAGCATATTCAGCAGGCTTATTGTTTTTATCTGCATAAATCCGGAACATAGAAAAATCGCCGGTATGCCTGGGCCACATCCAGTTATCGGTATCTTTTCCATAATTCCCAATGGAAGAAGGCGGAGCGCCCACCAACCGTACATCTTTGTAAGTTTCTGTAACAAAAAGGTAATATTTATTGGCATCAAAAAAAGGGCGGATGAAAATATCCTGGTAGCTTTCTTTTTTAGAGCTGGTTTTTAAGGTGGCCAGGTTTTTATCAACCAGGCTCTGTCTTTCTTTTTCATTTAAGCTGTTGTTTACCCCCGCTAAAACTGCAGTGGTAACATCATCAATACGGATAATAAATGTGGCAAACAGGCCGGGGTTTTTCAATTCCTGCCCGTTGTTGTAAGCCCAAAAACCATCCCGTATATAATTGTTTTGTACAGATGAATGGTTTTGTATAGCATCAAACCCGCAATGGTGGTTGGTTAAGAGTAAACCCTTATCAGAGATAACTTCTGCAGTACAAAATCCGCCAAAACTAACAATGGCATCTTTTAAACTTCCTTTGCTTATGTTGTAAATATCACTGGCATTTATCTTCATCCCCATCCGCTTCATCTCCTTTTCATTGAGGCTTTGTAACAACTGGGGCAACCACATGCCTTCTTCAGCAAAACCTTTAAAGAATAGGGCAATACAGATTATAAACAGGAGGAGATATTTTTTCATATATAGCTTTTTTACGAAAGGCAAATTTAAGTAATTAAAAACTTTTTCTATCAGCTTAACTATTTCTGCCCGTTGTAACTGTTATTTAACCCTTTCTTAGCATCACTGGCGTTATTTTTGTTCTACATTCAATAAAAATTTTATGAAAAAAATTATAATATTATTTTCTGTTGCTTTTATTAGTGCACTATCGGTATCAGCTCAGGGTATAAAGGGCTTGTTTGAAAAAGTTTCCAGTGCAGTTTCCCCAACAACAGGCAACCTTAGTAATGATGATATAATTAACGGATTAAAAGATGCACTGCGTGTGGGTACCGATAGCAGCAGTAAAAGATTAAGTAAGACCGATGGTTTTTTTAAAGATGCGGCCATTAAAGTTTTAATGCCTGAAGAAGCAAAGAAAGTTGAAAAGACACTCCGCAATTTTGGTATGGGTAATATGGTTGATAAAGCGATACTGAGTATGAACCGTGCTGCCGAAGATGCTGCAACCGGGGTTGGTACTATTTTTTGGGATGCCATTAAAGGCATGAATATTAAAGATGGTTTGCAGATTTTACGTGGCGGCGATTTTGCTGCAACAGATTATTTGAAGCTGGTAACTACCAAAGAACTTACAGAAAAATTCAGGCCCGTTATTGAAACTTCGCTTGTAAAAATGGATGCTACAAAATACTGGAAAGACCTGTTTACTACTTACAACAGGTTTTCGGGCAGCCAGGTAAATACCGACCTTACAGCTTATGTAACAGAAAAAGCTTTAAGCGGTTTGTTTTATAATATTAGTTTAGAAGAACAAAAGATACGAAAAGACCCTGCGGCACAAGTAACTGATGTACTTAAAAAAGTGTTTGGCGGAAAAAAAATCTAAATAAACATTTTACTTCTCTTAAAAAAATATAAAATAATTAGTTTAAAATTATTTTATCATTAATTTATTTACCTATTATTGCAAATAAATTGCCACTCCGTAGAAACGGAGTGACTTTTTAACGATTGCTTGCTATATGAAAAACTTATATTCTCT
Source organism: Chitinophagaceae bacterium (assembly GCA_031410355.1). Taxonomy (GTDB): domain Bacteria; phylum Bacteroidota; class Bacteroidia; order Chitinophagales; family Chitinophagaceae; genus Ferruginibacter. Next base: position 6,644 of record JANNYY010000149.1, read on the forward strand.
TTATCTGCTGACAGGTTCAGCGTAACGGCTTTTACAGCCTTCTAACGATTGATTGTTCCTTTTTAACGATTGCTGCTTTATGAACTACCATCTTTGTAAAACAAATGTAAGGTGGTTATTTTTACAGGCATAATCAACTTAATGCTGATTATACTATGCTAAAAGCATTTTTGTATAATAAAAGCCTTTACAGTAAAGGATTCCGGTAAAATGAGTTTATGATGTCCAACCGTTCTGCAGACATATTATTTCAACTGATCAAGTCGCTTGAAAAGGCCGAAAAGAGGCATTTTAAGCTCTATATTAAAAGAAGTTCATCCCGGGAAGACCTGAAAATCATACAGCTTTTTGATGCTATTGATAAAGGAAAAGATTACGATGAAAAATTAGTACTTAAAAAACTGCCCGGTGTTGAAAAGCCCCAATTTGCCAATTTAAAAGCTCACCTGTATAAAGAATTACTGGCCAGTTTGCGTCTTTTAAAAAGCACCGACAGTATTGACCTGCAGTTGCACGAACAACTGGATTATGCCCGTATCCTGTACAATAAAGGTTTATACCTGCAGAGTTTAAAAATATTGGAACGTGCAAAAGACCTGGCCAAAAGCTATCACCAGGAAAGTTTTTTAATACAGGTAATATCGCTTGAAAAAAAAATTGAAACATTGCACATAACCCGTAGTG
>JANNYY010000150.1:0-11708 GCA_031410355.1 Chitinophagaceae bacterium
GAATGGGATGCCAATCAAAAGGCCGGATACATTGCCTTACAGGATTACAAATGGGGCGGTTCTTACAAGTTGCAAAAATTCAACAACAAATACTGGATGAGTTATATCGGTGGAAAAGAAAAAGGTTATGAGGCAGGTAAGCTAAGCATTGGTATTGCAAACACTGATAAAAATATTAAAAAGCCGCACGAATGGAAAACATTCGATCCTGTTTTATCTATGAGCGATATTGATGTGCGCTGGTGGGAGAATAAAAAATTATTTAAGAGTACGATCATCTGGGATAAACAAAAAACTCTGGGCCATCCTTTTGTGATGTATTATAATGCCAATGGCGATACCAGTCACAACACGCCCAGGTGGCGGTGGTTTGAGAGAATAGGAATGGCGGTAAGTGACGATATGATGAACTGGCAGCGTTACCAAACTGATCCGGTTGTGCATCACAAAATCGGTATTACCGGCGATGGCGTGATACAAAAAATAGGCGATGTATGGGTGATGTTTTATTTTGGTGCATTCTGGGAAGGAAGAAAAAATGAAACCTTTAACCGTTTTGCCTGTAGTTATGATCTGGTAAACTGGACTGACTGGACTGGTGATGATCTTATTAAATCATCTGAACCTTACGATGCTAAATATGCACATAAAAGTTTTGTTGTGAAATGGAAAGGCGTGGTTTATCATTTTTATTGTGCGGTTGATGCAAAAGACCATCGGGGTATTGCGGTGGCAACCTCTCTTGATAAAGGAAAAAGTAATCTTACATTTACAGGGGCAGAAAAATAAAAGCGGTTGCTAAATTGAAATATACGGGTAAAAAATATTGCTACTTCTTTTGTTTGCTGTTATTGTCCTGCGGTGTTCAGTCGCAACAAAAAGGCTCTGTTGATTTAATCGAAAAGAATTTTCTCAATCCGCCTGAATCAGCAAAGCCCTGGGTTTTCTGGTACTGGATGCATGCGGCTGTTTCCAAAGCCGGTATCACTGCAGACCTGGAAGCAATGAAAGAAGTTGGCATTGGCGGCGCTTACCTTATGCCCATACAGGATACTGTATCCACCATTCCTTTTCAACCAACGGTAAGCCAATTAACAGCTGAATGGTGGGAGATGGTTCGCTTCTCCATGCAGGAAGCAAAACGATTGAATTTAAAATTAGCTATGCATGTAAGCGATGGTTTTGCGCTGGCCGGTGGCCCGTGGATCACACCGGAACTATCAATGCAAAAATTAGTGTGGACAAAAACGTACATAAAAAAAGACAGCAAAGAAAAAATAATATTAGACCAACCTGAAACCAACGAAGGTTATTATAAAGATGTGGCTGTGTTTGCTTATCCTGCAAATTCCAATGATGCATTCAATGGCAGGGTACAAATTCCAACTGTAACAGCAAGCAACGGCACAAAGCCACAATTTTTATCTTTCCCCGCAAAGGATAATAAACAAAGTTTTAAAAGTGATACAGCTTGCTGGATACAATATAAATATCCCGCAGTATTTACCTGTCGTTCCATACGCATTCATGTTGGCGGCAATAATTACCAGGCGCAGCGCCTGATTGTGCAAACAAGTAATGATGGAGAAAATTTTACAACTATTAAAAGATTGGAACCACCACGTTCGGGCTGGCAGGATACGGATGAGGATTATACATTTTCCATTTCACCTGCAACTGCAAAATATTTTCGCTTTGTATATGATAAGGCAGGTACTGAGCCGGGAGCAGAAGATATTGATGCAGCCAAGTGGAAACCCTCATTAAAAGTAATGGGCATTTATTTATTTGATGAACCGGTTATTAATCAATTTGAAAGCAAGAATGGTTCTGTGTGGAGAGTTGCTGCAAATACAACAGAAACAGAAATTCCGAACGGTTATGCAGTTTCTTTAAAAAGCATTGTTAATCTGTCAAACAATATGGATGCAGATGGAAACCTTCAATGGACAGCACCTCCGGGTAATTGGGTGATCGTTCGAATGGGCCATACATCTACAGGCCATACTAATGCAACAGGCGGTGGAGGTGCAGGATTGGAATGTGATAAATTTAATATTGCTGCCATTACCTTACAGTTTGACAATTGGTTTGCAAAAGCATTTAGTAACACAGATCCTGCGCTTGCAAAAGAAGTACTGAAAGTTTTTCATGTAGATAGTTGGGAATGTGGCAGCCAGAATTGGAGTAATGATTTTGCAGTGGAATTTAAAAAAAGAAGAGGCTATGATCTGATGCCTTATTTGTTGGTGATGACCGGCGTGCCGGTAACAGATGCTGCCACTTCAGAAAAAGTATTGCATGACGTAAGGCAAACCATTGCCGAAATGGTGAACGATATTTTTTATGCAACATTAAAAAAACTATCGCATGAAAAAGGCTGCAGCTTTAGTGCAGAGAGTGTGGCACCAACCATGGTAAGCGATGGTTTACTGCATTATAAAAATGTTGATATGCCCATGGGCGAATTTTGGTTGAATAGTCCCACACATGATAAACCCAACGATATGCTGGATGCCATTAGTAGTGCACATATTTACGGTAAAAATATTATTGGTGCCGAATCTTTTACATCCGTAAGAATGAATTGGAAAGAGTATCCGGGAAATTTAAAAGCAATTGGCGATAGAAATTTTGCTTTGGGTATTAATAAAATGGTGTTGCATGTATTTGCACACAATCCATGGCTGGATAAAAAGCCCGGAATGACTTTAGACGGCGTTGGTTTATATTTTCAACGCGACCAAACCTGGTTTAAACAAAGCAAAGCATGGATTGACTATTTAACCCGCTGCCAGGCTTTATTGCAGATGGGAACACCTGTTGTAGATATCGCTGTTTTCACCGGAGAAGAAGTGCCACGCCGTTCTGTATTGCCTTATAGATTAGTAAATACGTTGCCTGGCATATTCGGAAAAGATAGAGTAGCTGCTGAAAAAAAACGTTTGGAAAATGTTGGTCAATCTTTGCGACAAATTCCTGATGGTGTTTCCCACTCCGCTAACATGGCCGATCCTGAAGATTGGGTTGATCCTTTAAATGGTTATGCTTATGATTCTTTTAATCCGGATGCACTAATGATGATGAGTGTGAAAAATGGGAGCGTGGTATTACCCGGTGGGTCATCATACAAAATCCTTATAATTCCCGCTGGTATGAAAATGAATCCTGCTAACAGTATAAGCAGAAGCTCTGTTAAAAAAATAATTGTCCTTGTAAAAAAAGGTGCGATTGTTTTGATGGATAGCATCTATGTAACTGTAGTGGCGGCAGAAGGAATCCGTTTAAATATAAAAAATGGAATAGCTGCCTTTGGGAAAGGTAAATTTGTGTTGACTCCGTATTACAAAAATGATTTTAAAGGTTTGGGATTGCAGAAAGATATGGTAATAGATACTTTTCCAAGGACTATTTGGGAAGAAAAGTTAATGACCCCTAAAATTGCCATTAACCACAGGCAAATTGAAGATAAAGAAATTTACTTTATATCAAACCAAAATGACCAGTACCAAACATTTAATTTCACTTTCAATGCCAAAGGATTACTACCCGAAATTTACGATCCTGTAACCGGGAATATTGGGAAACCGTATTCTGCTGATATTAAAAACGGGAAAATAAAATTTTTCGAATCATTTGAACCTTTTGAATCTAAATTCATCATTTTTAGTAAGAAAGGATTACCGGTTCCTCACGATCAATCCAGTGATGTAAACTATGTAAAAAGAATACAGCCGGTTTGGAATGATTGGCAACTTGTTTTTAGAACCGACAATGACAGTGCAACAAAAATTGTAAAGTATGAGGATCATTTGCAAAGCTGGACAACCGACAACATGGATTTTATTAAATATTTTTCAGGCACGGTGCTGTATAAAAATTCATTTACCATTGATAAAAAAATAGATAGTTTAGAGTCTGCTTTTCTTAGAATTGGCTTTCTGTATAATATAGCAACAGTTAAAGTAAACGGAATAGATTGCGGAACGCTTTGGACGAAGCCATACCAGGCCAATATATTAAAAGCCATACGGCAAGGTGAAAATAAAATTGAGATAGAAGTTACCAACACCTGGCACAACCGTTTGATAGGAGATAGTTATTTACCCGCTGCAAAAAGAATCACTTTTACTACAGCGCCTTTCAGGTTAAGTGGTAAACCGCTTGAACCTGCCGGAATAGTTTGTGCTGTAGAAATTATGACAACGTACTATAAATAAATACTACCAATCATCCGTTCTGAAACTTGAAACCGGATAACCTTCGGTACTAAACAATTCGCCCATAATAAAATCTTTAAACGCATAACGCACGGCAACCGGTGTTGCAACCTGTGGCGATGATAACTGAATGGTTCCTCTTGAAATAACCGCCTGTGCCGGGTAAAAATTCTTATCGGCACCGGCAATTTCAAATTGGGTGATTGGCTTACCAAAACTGGTTAAACCGTTGGGCGCATTTTTAAATTTTATGGTAGCTACATTGCCATTGATGAGTAAAGAGTCGTACAACGGGCTTTGATAAGCAAATCCTTTAAAAGCATAAGTATCTCCCAAAGCCAGGTAAGCAAAGCGTTTGGCAACAATTTCTTTATTGGCAGGGTGAATACTTTTTTCTTCACCACCATCCATCAGTACCACCATGCCACTGGAAGGAATGGCCGCCAGCGATTTTCTTTGTGCATCACGCAGGTATGCTGAATTTAATTTCTCAGTCTTTGTGCCGGTATAATTGTAAGCGTAAGGAGCTATCTGCGCAAAGTAAAAAGGGAAATTCCCTTGTCCCCATTCATTGCGCCACAATTGCACCATGGCAGGGAACAATTTTTCGTATTGATCGGGCCTGTCATAATTACTTTCTCCCTGGTACCAGATGCAGCCTTTAATAGTGTAACCCGTTACAGGATAAATCATGCCATTATATAAAGTGGAAGCATTTTTATTATTTAACTTCTCCGTGCCGGTTGCCAATGGAACAGCAATCTCGGGAAATGCTTTTAATGATTCGGCACTCATGAATGCTTCGGCAGGCGAGCCGCCATAAGTTACATTAATCAATGCAACGGGTACTTTTAATTGCTGCTGCAGCAGCTTTCCAAAATAATAAGCGGTTGCCGAAAAATTGCTGACGTTCTCAGGGTTAGCATTTTTCCATACTGAGGATTTGCTGGTATCTTTTGTTTGTCTTTCTACAGCACGGGGTACTGTATAAATTCTCAGTTGATCATTTGTTGAATTAAAGATGGCATCGTTTGAACCGGTGATGGGCTGGTCTTTAAAACCTTTCATGGGCATTTCCATATTGCTTTGCCCGCTGCAGAGCCACACTTCGCCAATCAAAATATTATTCAGTATAACAGGTTCGCCATCCGAAACAGAAATGGAATATGGGCCGCCGGCTGCAGGTGTAATTATTTTTACAGTCCACCTGCCATTGTCATCAGCTCTTACAGTGTAATTTTTTTTATTCCAGGATGTGATAATTTTTATATCGGCTGCTGGCTTTGCCCAGCCCCACATAGCCGCATTGGTCTGCTGCTGCAACACCATACCATCGCTGAAAAAGGAAGGCAATTTTACTTTAGCTGATAGAAGCGCCGGAAATAATAAATATGCAGTAAAGCATGTAATAAAGATTTTTCTTATAGCAATCATAAATGATCTTTTCTTGAATTACGAATATAAATCAAAATCTTTCCAATACTGTGCGATACTGTTATTTTTTGCTGTAAGAAGATTAAGTGGGTTGCATTTAAAATTGTCGTAGCGGATTAAAGGGTTGCCAACCTTCGCAAAGGGATTTATAAGTTGAAATGAACTTTTAAAAGGTTGGCAACCCTTGCGACAATTTTAAATGCAACCCGATTAAGTTCTTACCGAATATTTATGTAATTTTCATGTTCAAAATTACCAGTGCGATTGTATGAAAGATAATAAAGACAATAAAGAAGGATCGCACAAGAATATATGGTATGGTTTGGGCCGGCAGCGGATAGAGATACCTAAAACCATTCTTAAATCAAGGGTGCAAAATAACCCGCTGCTGAAACATTTGCATATCTGTTCTATAGGTTATTATCCCAAGGCAAAAGAGCATTATACTTACCGTAAAAAAGGTTTGGCAGAGAATTTTATATTTTATTGTGTGGATGGGCATGGCTGGTATAAAATAGACAACCAGCGTTACGAGGTAGGACCCAACGAATTTTTTATACTTCCACAAAATAAAGAACATGCTTATGGCAATGATCCGGATCATCCCTGGAGTATTTACTGGATACATTTTGGTGGCGATGGGCTGCCGGCATTTAATGAAACCTTGACGGTACAAAAATATTTTAAACCCTTTCACATAAAAAATAACGCCGAAACATTTGCTGTGTTTACTAAAATATACAAGGCATTACAATTGGGTTACAGTATTGATAATTTGTTGTTTGCCAATATGTGTTTTACCCATTTTATAACCTTGTTTTTATATAATGCCCGGCACAATGAAAGTTTTGCAGTGGAGCAGCCCGACTGTGTTGACCTGGCCATATTGCACATGCAACAGCATCTGGATGAGAATATTTCGTTAAATGAACTGAGCAAACAATATAATTATTCTGTCTCCCGGTTCTCTAACCTGTTTAAACAAAAAACAGGTTATGCACCCATCGATTATTTTTTGCAGATGAAAATGCAGAAAGCCTGCCAGGAACTTGATTTTACCAATCAGTCAATAAAATTAATATCCTTTAATATGGGCTTTGATGATCCGTATTATTTTTCAAAAAGATTTAAAACGATCATTGGCGTATCGCCCAAAAAATACCGGGCGATGAAAAAGAGCGAATAATATTCATGAATCAGCTTCATATCTGTAATGACCAGTAAAATTTTTCTCCATATTTTATTTGTGTTCGCCTGTGTTCAGTTGCATGCGCAAAAAACAACCGGCAGCTATAATATTGCCTGGAACAGTCAAAGTAAAAATTCATCAGAGTCAATGCCCTGCGGTGGTGGAGATATTGGGATGAATGTGTGGGTTGAAAATGGGGAGTTGCTGATCTATGTAGCCAGGAGTGGAAGTTTTAATGAAGACAATGCATTGATGAAAGCAGGAAGGATTAGGTTGAAATTATTTCCCAATCCTTTTGCTGGTAAAATATTTAAACAGGAATTGCATTTGCAGGAAGGCTTTGTAACTGTGGAAGGCCAGCGCAATGGTATCAGGGCAACGATAATGATTTGGGCTGATGTTTTTAATCCAGTTGCACATATTAACATTTCATCTAACAAAAAAATAAATGTAGAAGCGGCTTACGAAAGTTGGCGTTACCAGGATAGAGTAATAAAAGCGAGAGAAAATTTTGCCAATTCCTGGAAATGGGCAGCGCCAAAAAATAATGTGTACAAAAAAGATATCATTGATTTTAATGGCAATGAAATTTTGTTTTACCATTACAATACGGCAACAACTATTTTTGATGCAACGGTAGCGCAGCAGGGTATGGATGGGGTAAAAGATCAATTGTATAATCCACTTGCAAAACTCACTTTTGGCGGGGCTTTTAGCGGTAAAGGGTTCGTACCTGCCGGAACTTACGAAGGCAACTATGTAAATACGGATTTTAAGGGTTGGACAATTAAAAGTAGTGTTGCTGCAAAACAACATTCACTGAATTTATATCTGCATACAGCACAGGTGGAAGATATTGGGGAATGGAAAAAATCTTTAGACTCCTTAGAGAAAAGGTCAACAAATAGTTCCATCGCATTTACTAATTCGCAGCAATGGTGGAAACAATTTTGGCAGCGGAGTTTTATTGAAATTGATAACGCCAATCCAAATTCAAAAGCCTGGGAGGTTGGCAGAAACTTTCAACTTTTCCGTTACATGCTGGCCATAAATGCACATGGAGTATGGCCAACAAAATTTAATGGTGGCTTATTAACTGTTGATCCGGTATTTACTGATACCGCCAATAAGTTAACCCCCGATTATAGAAACTGGGGTGGTGGTTTGCATACAGCGCAAAACCAACGGCTGGTATATTTCCCCATGATAAAGAACGGCGACTGGGACTTGCTGCAACCACAACTGGATTTTTATACACGCCTGTTGAAGAATGCAGAACTGCGCAGTAATTTTTACTGGAACCATCCGGGGGCCTGCTTTACAGAACAAATGGAAAATTTTGGACTACCCAATTTTGCTGAGTACGGACAAAAACGTCCTGTGGGTTTTGATAAAGGCATGGAGTTTAATGCCTGGCTGGAGTATGAATGGGATACCGTACTGGAATTTTGTTTGATGATGCTGGAAGAGCAGGAATACACGGGCAGGGATATAACTGATAAAATTCCTTTTATTGAAAGTTGCCTGCATTTTTTTGATGAGCATTATCAATACCTGGCCAGGCAGCGTGGCAGCAAAGCATTGGATGGAAATGGAAAATTGGTTTTGTATCCGGGAAGTGGTGCCGAAACTTTTAAGATGGCGTACAATTCAACTTCAACCATTGCAGCACTGCAGACAGTAACTTTAAAATTGATTAATGTATTAAGGGATAGAATGATGGAACATCATCCTGTGGATTCAAATTTGACAAAGACGATGAGATATTTAACGGAATTATTTATCAGACTTCCGGATATCAGTTATCATTCAATGAATGGCCACATAACTATTGCACCTGCAAAAAACTGGGAGCGCATTAATAACACCGAGTCGCCGCAACTATATCCTGTTTATCCCTGGGGAATATTTGGTATTGGTAAACCCGGATTAGATACGGCTTTGAATACTTTTAAATATGATACCAGTGTGGTGAAATTTAGAAGCCATGTTGGGTGGAAGCAGGATAATATATGGGCAGCAAGATTAGGATTAACTGAAGAAGCCTGGAAACTTACTTCATTAAAGTTGCAGAATTCTGCAAGAAGATTTCCTGCATTTTGGGGGCCGGGTTTTGACTGGGTGCCGGATCATAATTGGGGCGGCAGCGGTATGATCGGTTTACAGGAAATGTTATTACAAACAGATGGAAAAAAAATAATGCTGTTTTCAGCCTGGCCAAAAGATGTGGATGTACATTTTAAATTACATGCACCAGGCAATACATTAGTTGAAGCTGAACTGAAGGACGGAAAATTGATAATGCTGAAGGTATTGCCAGAGAGCAGGAGAGCAGATATTGTTTTGCAGCTATAAGCAACCATATCGTTTCCTGGTATAGGTATAGATTCATACATTGTAACCCCTGATTTGAAAGTCGCTTTAAAAAGATCCGCCAAAAAATAAATTATTCAAATTCGGGTAACAGTTTAAGCCAACGGCTCCTGTTTCTTAGTTTAAAATAGATGAATTATGCAACTTATTTCCAAATTTGTGTAAGTACCACACGTTTTAATAACCTCAACTTTACATTACAGAATAATAGCACCATCCATTTTTATTTACTTTTTGTCATAGAATGCAACAGCAGGCATTCTGCAAATGCTGGAAACACTGATAGAAGTCATACACGGAAATGCTTTTTATCATACATTTTACTAAGCATATTTTATTTCTTCGCCATGTAAATCAGCAACTAAAATCAAAGTTGCAACATTTTATAAGAAATGGTTTATAATTTTTACTGAGTGAAAAAGTTTTTCTTAGCCATATTAGCCTTCCTGTATATCAGCACTTCAGCAGGTGCCACATTACGTATGCACTATTGCATGGGTAAGCTGGCTGATTGGGGGCTTGGGCATAATGAATCAAAAACATGCAGTAATTGTGGTATGGAGGAAACGGAGAGTGGCTGTTGCAAGCATGAATACAAGTTTGTCAAAAACGATACAGACCAGAAAACTGCGGAATCCACTTTTCAACTGATACTTTTTATTGCCTTTGATTTACATCCGTCTTTTATAGAGATAACTTTTAATAATTTTCTATCCGGGACAGAAATAAATACCACCAACCATGCTCCTCCCCGAAATAGCGGTGTAGCCGTGTACATCCGCAACCAAGTTTTCCTTATTTAAATTTTTCTTCCTTTATTGGCCAGATAAATTATTTGTTCGGCTATTGGCATTTAAATATGCTCCATTATTTATTTAATGCATTAACAAAACATCATGGTTCAAAAATTAATTGAACTGGCCTTGCGAAACAGGTTTATCGTTCTGCTGATATCGGCGGGGCTTTTTGCCTGGGGCATTTATTCCATGAAACAAAACCCTATTGATGCCATTCCCGATCTCAGTGAGAACCAGGTTATTGTTTTCACCGAATGGATGGGCCGCAGTCCGCAGGTGATTGAAGACCAGGTAACCTTTCCTTTGGTTAGTAACCTGCAGGGTATTCCTAAAATTAAGAACATACGTGGTTCCTCCATGTTCGGGATGAGTTTTGTGTACGTGATCTTTGAGGACAACGTTGATATTTATTGGGCCAGAACCAGGGTATTGGAGCGATTGAATTTTGCACAACGGCTGTTACCGCAGGGAATAACGCCAACACTGGGTCCTGATGGAACTGGTGTAGGCCATATCTTTTGGTATCATCTTAATGCACCAAAAATGGATCTGGGTGAACAGCGGGCTCTACAGGATTGGTACATCAAGTTCGCATTGCAAACAGTTCCCGGCGTAGCTGAAGTAGCATCGTTTGGTGGTTTTGAAAAACAATACCAACTGATTGTTGACCCTGTGAAATTGCAGTATTACAATATATCCCTGATGGATATAATGAACAAAGTAAAAGCCAATAACAATGATGTTGGGGGAAGAAAATTTGAGATGGCGGATATGGCTTATATCATCCGGGGCCTTGGTTATATCAAAAACAAAGAAGATGTAGAAAATATTGCGTTAAGCAATTATAACGGGATTCCGGTAAGGGTAAAAGATATTGGTACTGTGCAAATGGGCGGCGATTTACGCCTCGGCATTTTTGACATGGATGGAAAAGGTGAAGTAGTTGGCGGCATTGTAGTAATGCGATATGGCGAAAATGCCAATAAAGTAATTGAAGCCGTTAAGGAAAAAATTAAAGAAGTTGAAAAGGGTTTGCCCGAAGGAGTAACATTTAAAACATCTTACGACAGGAGCACGTTGATACAGGAAGCCATTCAATCCGTTAAGGGAACATTGATAGAGGAACTGATTACAGTATCAATTGTAGTACTCATTTTTCTTTTTCACTGGCGCAGTGCCCTTATTATTCTTATTCAATTACCCATCTCAGTAGCAGCAGGTTTCATTTTCCTTCAAATTTTTGGCATATCCTCCAACATTATGTCATTAACAGGCATTGCATTAGCCATTGGTGTGGTGGTGGACGATGGTATTGTAATGGTGGAAAATGCTTACCGGCATATCAGCGAAGCGCAAACAAAAAAAATGGATTTATCTAATAAAACGTAATCATGGCAAAGTGGTTTAAACAAAATAAAGACCCGTTGACACCGGATGAAAAGATGGAGATCATTGAAAGGTCTTCCAAACAGGTGGGCCCCGGAGTATTTTATTCAACCATCATTGTGGTTACTTCTTTTCTGCCGGTGTTTTTGTTAACAGGAATGGAAGGAAAACTATTCAGCCCCCTTGCCTGGACAAAAACATTTATCCTGCTGATAGATGCCGTACTCGCCATTACACTAACACCGGTATTGATCTCTTTTTTGCTGAAGGGACGATTGAAACCCGAAAGTGCCAACCCTGTTACAAGAA
>JANNYY010000151.1:0-1769 GCA_031410355.1 Chitinophagaceae bacterium
GGCTGGCCAAACTTTGCATTTTCTCAGCATAGCCTGAAATGGCATGCCATTGCAAGTTCGCAGCCACCTCCCAATGCAAAACAATTTACAGCAGCAACAATGGGTTTAGGTGCGTTTTCAATTTTGGTAAAAACAATGTCCTGTCCTTTTTGTGCCAGTTCTTTTCCACCGGCTGCATCAAGGGTTAAAAATTCAGATATATCTGCACCGGCAACAAAAGCTTTTGGCCCTGCGCCGGTAATAATGCCTGATTTGATTTCTGGATTGTTAATCACTTCATCAATGGCTGCAGACAATTCTTCAATAACAGTTTTATTTAGCGCATTTAATTTATCGGACCTGTTAATGGTAATGGTAAATATTCCGTTTTCTAATGTAGTGAGTAAGGTTTGATAAGACATGATATTTTTTTGTAAAAATAATAATAAGCCCCGAACATTGCAGCGGTTTATTTATTGCTGCTGTTGTTGCATTTCCAAAAAGCGCTGGTAAGAGTTATTGGTAACAGCCGGATTTTTAGATGTGTAGGCAAAAGTGGGTGGGGCATCATTATCCTCGCGGATTTTTTGATCGCCATTATCAATTACAACTGATACTTCCAGTGTATGTTCTGATGAACCTTTATAAGTTCCTTTTACCGGCGTACAGTCAGAAAAATTTCTGCCAATGGCCAGGCGTACATGACGGTCGCTTACCATGCAGTTGTTTGTTGGGTCAAGTCCCAGCCAGCCAAAAAAGGGAATATAAGCTTCCACCCAGGCATGGGTTGCGCCTTCGCCACGCAGCTCGTGGTTTACCGGGCAAATGTAGCCGCTCACATACCTGGCCGGAATACCCGTCATGTGCAGCATCACTAAAAGTATATGTGCAAAATCCTGGCAAACACCTGCCTTTAGTTTCAGAATTTCATCTACTTGCGTTTCGATGGTGGTTACGCCTTTTTTATATTCAAAATTATTAAACACATATTCTGATAAACCATTTGCATTTACCAATGGAGAGAGGTTGAAATCTACTTTACCAACAAGTAATTTTTTAATTTCCTCATCTGCAGCAAATTTTTCGCGGTGCATAAAATCCATATAAGGAAAAACGCCGCATATTTTCGTAAGCTCTTCCCATTGCTCTGCTGCAGCAATATTGTCTACGGGGCTGATGATAGGAGTGGTACTTACGATTATATCTGATTCAATGGTCAGCTCATTATGTGGTTTTACAACAGAAAAAACGCCGATCTTATTTTCAAAAAAATCTGTAAATATCTCTATTGCCGGATCGTTGGTGATCTTTAATTCATGACTTTTTACTATCTGCAGGCTGTCGTTGATAGGATAAAGCATCACCTGGTTGCTGCAGTCAATTACAGTTGATGCGTAGGTATAACGGGTAATGTGTTTGATGTGATATTCAGCCATAAAATTTTTTAACTTATGTATTTCCGAAATAAAATTTATTAAACATAGATGCTATTTCTAAGATCTCGTTCCTGGTTTGCGGTAAAAATTCTTTCAGCAATTTACTGTTGTTGGTAAGATTACTGTATTTAATATTATTACTGCACCTGCCAATTAAAAATTCAAGCTGTGTAAAATTTTCCGGCGTGCTTTCTGTTTTTAATCTTTCAAAATATCGTGCCAACCTGTTTAAAGAATATAACAGCGAATGCGGAAAATCTGTATTGTACAAAACGTGCTTTATCACCAGCGCTGCATCAATTCTTCCCCTGTTTCTTTTAATATATAATTCATAACCCGAGAGCGAGTATAATA
>JANNYY010000152.1:0-3792 GCA_031410355.1 Chitinophagaceae bacterium
ACACTGCGGTAAATTTATGTTCCTCAAATAACCTGCGCAATAAAGCCAGGTCGGTAATATCTCCCTTTACAAACTGGTAATTGGGTTCGTTTTCAATATCCCTTAAATTCTCCAGGTTACCAGCATACGTGAGTTTATCAAGATTAATAACCTTATAATTTGGATATTTACGTACAAATAACCTCGCTACATGAGAACCAATAAAGCCTGCCCCCCCGGTTAATAAAATGGTATGCATTAAAATTTGCTTTTTGCGGGGCAAAAATAGACAATAATTGTTTGTAAGCATTCTTCTAAGCAAAGTCGGGTAGAAAATCATGCCAACGGCTGTAGTAATACCTTTATTAATTTGGTTTTTATTAATCGTCTGGTTTAAAACCTATTCTTTTCCTGGGTTCTTGCGGCGGATTTAATAAACGTTTCAATGCTTCAAAAATCAATCTAATATCTGCATCGTGTGCAGTTAATTTTTTTTTCTACTTTTTGCATCTGCAATAAAATATCCTTATTCGTTGACAACATTTCTCTCATTTTCACAAAGATTTCTATTATTTTGATGCTTACATCCAAAGCCTGTTTGCTTTTTAATACATTTGCCAACATCAATACGCCATGTTCAGTAAAGGCATAAGGCAGAAAGCCGCCTAACTGCTGTTTTGATGGTATCGCATTTTGCGATACCATAGCTTCAACCTACTTCGCTGATAACCGGAACATAAAATGTGATGGAAACCTGTCGAGATTTCTTTTTACCTGTTCTCTTAATCTTATCGCCTGAACGCCTTATAATTCGGCCAGGTCTCTATCCAGCATTATTTTTTGCTTACGGACATAGTAAATTTTATTGACTATTATTTCATCAACTAAGGTTATGGTTTTTATCGTTTTTGCCATGTTGATTTTATAAAGATTAGTAAAGATAATTTTTACATCGGGGTTGTGTCCTGTTTGTATGCTTCAAACTAAAAGAACAGGGAATTTGAACAACGAGTTAACTCACGTTAAAGACCCGTAAAAGCCACATGAAAATACTGTTTGATCTCATCTACATCAAACTGTGCTGCCCTTTTAGCTGCTTTGGCTGCAAACTGGCTGCGCAAGCCTGCATCTTCATACATTTTTTTCATGGCATTGGCGAGCGAAATAACATCTTTAACAGGTGTTAAAATCCCGTATTCGCCAATTTCATAAGTATTTATTGCCCGGTGATGCAGGTCGGTAGCGGGTGCCAGCAGTTCACGTGGGCCGGAACTGCAATCGGTGGAGATAACGGGTTTGCTGCAAGCCAGGGCTTCAATTAATACATTAGGAAAACCTTCCACATCAGAACTCAAAACAAAGCAATCGCTGCGGCTTACATATTTAAACGGGTTTTTATCAAAGCCACAAAAAATTACCTTCTCCATTAAACCCAGGTCTTTTACTTTTTGTTTTAACAGGTCTTCCATCACCCCGGCACCAACGATCAACAGTTTACATGGCAGACTTTTTAAAACGAAAAAAGCCTGGATCATTAATAGCTGGTTTTTTTCTTTTCGCAAATTGCCCACTGTAATAAAATGAAAAATATTTTCTTCAAATACAAAACCGGGCTCTTCAACTGCATGGGTTTTTATATCCTCCAGGTCAACCGGGTTGTAAATTACCCGTACCGGGGTTTTTATTTTAAAGTTTTCTATCAGGTCGGTTTGTATAGCATAAGAGTTTGCCAAAATGAGGTCGGCACGTTTATAAGAATACATGACCATAAATTTTGAAAACATACGGTAAATGGCCGAATGGCTTTCCTGCATGGTGGTTTGGTGTGTGCCCTCGCACATGATCACGTGGCCGCGGTAGCCCCAAAAACTTTTCATAATGGCATTGATATAACAGGGGCGGTATAAAAATGCAACTGAGTTATTGATGTTATTTTTTTTACAATAGTTATATACCTGGCGGGATATTGCCGGAAGTTTTAAAAAACGGGTGATCTTATTCTGCAGCAACGGTTGTTTTAGGTCTAAAATTTTAATTTCGGGCGGAATTGTATAATCGAGAATATTGCTGTAAAGGGCAAGATGAATTTCGAAGTCGTTGTTTAAATGATTAAGGAGCAGCGAAACCACCCGCTCCGCTCCGCCGGTTTGTAAAGTATTTATAAAGATCAGCAGCCTGGGTTTGTTACCGTTCATTCGTTTTCATTTTCATCAACGCAAATATCCGTTATTTATTTACGGTAAGCTGTAAAAATAATTTTTCTATTGCGGGTATAATGTTGTTTACAGAAAATCGCTTTTTTGTTATTTCTATAATTGCATTGCCGTTGAATTTTTTAGCCAGCCCTTTATTGATGGCTGCAGCAAAAGCAATAACGTCATTATCTTCAACAAGTAAGCCGTTTTCGTTTTCAATAATTATTTCTGCAATTCCGCCCGGCGCATTAAAAGTAATAACCGGTATGCCATGGGTACCAGCTTCCAGCAACACATTGGGAAAGCCTTCATAATAAGAACCCATTAAAAACAGGTTGGCATCTTCCATTTCATTAAATGGTTCTTGCTTTTCTCCCAATAAAAAAATTTTATCCTGCAACCGTAATTCTTCAATTAATTTTTGCAGTTCCTTTCTTTTATCTCCATCGCCAATAATATAATACTGATAAGGTACAGAAAGCAGTCCCACAGCATGTATCAGCCTTTCAATTCCTTTTTCTTCACTCAGCCTTGCCACCGTTAAAAATTTGTAAACCAGTTCAGTTGTTTGTTTTTCCTGCTGAAGCGGCTTGTTAAAAATCTCCTGCACAGCATTATGAATTACGGTTGTTTTATCCGCATCAATATAATAATGCTTTACCAGGTCCTGCTGCATATATACCGACTGGCAAATAATACAATCAAAACGGTGGTAATACTTTTTTATTAACCGGTTATATAAAGCCGGCATTTTTGCCTGGCGGCTGTTTATGCTTACAATGCTGGCCTCACGGGCAATAAATTTTATACCGGCTTTAAAATGATTACGGAAAATGGCCAGGTATAAATTTAAATGATTGGCTGTGGAAAAAATAATAGCCGGGTTAAAATTATTAACTGCTTTTTTAATGGCTGATAAAGAAAAAAGTACCCTGCTTTTTTTAAGATCAACAACTTCTATTTCAGTATTTGTGATCTCATAAAACGGGCGTGCATTATCCACAACAACCAGGCAAACTGAAAATATGTTAGTATTGATATGATTGCATAACAACGAAACAAATTTTTCGGAGCCGCCGCATTGTAAGGTGGGCGTTAAGATGAGGAGTTTTATTTTTTGTGTGTTGTTCAAATACTATAGTTTGCTTTTATGAATGGCGATATAATTATCCAGGCCGGTTGTGTAAACATGATACATACCGGTGTGTTGCAGTTGATACCCAAGTTCCTGTAAAAAGTTTACACATTTTTGCTGCACACCGGGTAAATGACAATCATGAGTGGCCAACAAAATATGGGGCTGGTATTGCTGCAAAGTATTTTTTGCACCTAACAACACATCGTATTCAGCACCTTCCACATCTATTTTAATAACACCGGGCTTTTTGTAACCCTGTTCAATCAACCCATCTATTGACTGGCATTTAACTGTAATCTTATTTTTTGATCCCGAAAAAACATAAGACTCTTTTATATAAGTATTACCATCCTGGTGAAGGATGTCATTTGAAAATTGTACCTGCCCTGCTTTATTGGAGATGGCAATGGGCAACAATTCAATGCTGTTACTCATTATAAGTTTACTGTTGAGGCTTATATGTTTTTTAAAAATTTCCCT
>JANNYY010000153.1:0-2159 GCA_031410355.1 Chitinophagaceae bacterium
TAAAACCATCAGCCTTTAAAGAAAAATATGCTTTTGAATTGCCTAAAATTTATGCACCGCATTTTAAAAGAGATACATTTAATATTATAAACTATGGCGCAATTGCAGATGGAATAACTTTAAATTCTGCAGCCATTAATAAAGCAATTACCGAATGTGCCCAAAAAGGCGGTGGCACAGTTTTAATTCCAATGGGTTCTTTTGTAACAGGTCCAATCCTCATGAAAAGCAATATAAACCTGCATCTTGCAAAAGGTGCATTGGTCATCTTCAGTTCCGATTTTAACCAATATCCACTCGTTACTTCTTCTTTTGAAGGTGTTGATGCAGCCAGGTGCCAGTCGCCGCTTGTTGCAGAAAATTTAGAGAACATTGCCATAACCGGCCCGGGCATTATGAATGGAAATGGTTATTACTGGCGCCCGGTTAAAAAAGATAAGCTTACCGAAAGCCAGTGGAAAGATCATCAGAAAAATTACGGAGGAGTTTTAACCGCCGATAAAAAAAGCTGGTACTCTTCAGAAAAAGCATTGAAAGGATACCTGGAAAACAATATTGGTAAATTAACTGATGGCAAAACCCTGAAAGATTTTGAAGACATCAAAGATTTTCTTCGTCCCAATATGATCCGCATTTATCAATGTAAAAATATTTTGATAGAAGATGTGACTTTTGAAAACTC
The DNA here is from genome assembly GCA_031410355.1 of Chitinophagaceae bacterium. Lineage (GTDB taxonomy): Bacteria > Bacteroidota > Bacteroidia > Chitinophagales > Chitinophagaceae > Ferruginibacter. The sequence goes on from JANNYY010000153.1 coordinate 683, forward strand.
ACCGGCCTGGACAACGCACCTGATGATGAGTGAGCATATCAGCATCAAAAATCTGACGATTAAAAATCCCTGGTATGGAACCAATACTGATGCACTTGATTTGGAAAGCTGTAAGAATGCTTTAGTTGAAGATTGCCATTTTGATACCGGCGATGATGGCATTTGCATTAAAAGCGGCAGGGATGCCGAAGGCAGAAAACGCGGCATGGCAACGCAGGATGTGATTGTAAATAATTGTGTTGTGTATCATGCACATGGCGGTTTTGTGGTGGGCAGCGAAATGAGCGGCGGAACAAACAATATGTTCATCAGCAACTGCACTTTTATTGGTACTGATATTGGCCTGCGTTTTAAAACAACCCGAGGGCGTGGCGGTATTGTTGAAAATATTTTTGTGAACAATGTTAACATGAAAGATATTGCTGCCGAAGCTATTTTATTCGACATGTATTATATGGCTAAAGACCCGGTGGTACTGGCTGGTGAAAAAAGAGAACCGCCTGTAGTTGAATTTAAAGCGGTGGATGAAAGCACACCGCAGTTCCGTAATTTTTATTTTAGAAATATTACCTGCAATGGTGCTGCTAAAGGAATTTTTTTGAGGGGCATACCGGAAATGCACGTAAAAAATGTATTGATAGAAAATGCCGTATTGCAGGCTGATGAAGGGATTGATATACAGGAAGCCAGTGATATTACGCTCAACAATATCACCATCATCTCTAAAAATACAAACCCCGTTACCTACATTTTAAACAGCGATAATATTACAATAGATAATTTGAAATATAAAAATGAATCGGAGCTGCTTGCACAGGTGCAGGGCGACAGAACCAAAGCCATTTCTATTTTAAATACAGATGTTACAAAAGCAAAACAAAAATTAATTGCTGGTTTTGGTTCAACAGAAGCAACAGTAAGCTGGGTAAAACAACCTGTAGTTGAGGAGAAGAAAAAAAATGTTAAGTCAAAGAAAAATAAAAAATGAAAAAGATAATCAGCCTTGTTTTTTTGATTGTAATTTTTTGTTCAGTAAATGCACAACAAAAGCCATATTCTGTGCAGATGACTGAAACCGCTATGAAAATATGGCCCGATTCATTTTCCAGTAAGAGTGGAAGGCCGGCAAGATGGAGTTATGACCAGGGCGTTGTTTTAAAAGGTGTTGAAGGTGTTTGGAGATTATATGGCGATGCTCAATATTTTAATTATATAGCGCACAGCATGGATTTTTATGTACAGGCTGATGGAACGATCAAGGACTACAAAAGAGATGAATTTAATATTGACCATACAAGCAATGGTAAAATATTACTGATGCTGTATAATGTTACCGGTAAAGAAAAATACAGAAAGCCAATAGATCTTATCCGTAGCCAGTTTGATGAACATCCCAGAACAAAGGAAGGCAGCTTTTGGCATAAGAAAATTTATCCCTGGCAGGTTTGGCTGGATGGTTTATACATGGGTCAGCCTT
>JANNYY010000154.1:0-16172 GCA_031410355.1 Chitinophagaceae bacterium
GCAACAGTTTGTGCAGGTTCTCTTGCATTAATGGATGCAGGTATTCCATTCAAAAAACATGTTTCCGGTATTGCAATGGGTATGATTGCTGAAGATGGAAAATATGCGATTTTATCTGATATTTTAGGTGATGAAGATCATTTAGGTGATATGGATTTTAAAGTTACCGGAACCCGTGATGGAATTTGCGGTGTACAAATGGATATTAAAGTAGATGGATTAAGCATGGATGTAATGCGCCAGGCTTTGGCACAGGCTAAAAAAGGCCGTATGCACATACTGGAAGCTATGTATGCTTGTACGCCTGCTGCAAGAGAAGAAGTTAAGCCACATGCACCACGTATGGTTAAGATCATTATTGACAAAGAATATATTGGTGCGGTGATAGGGCCTGGTGGTAAAGTGATTCAGGAAATTCAGCGTGAAACCGGCGCTACCATTAATATTGAAGAAGTTGATAACAGGGGCGAAGTGAGTATTTTTTCTAAAGAGAAGGCAAGTTTAGAAAGAGCTTTGGCTTGGATCAATGGCCTGGTAGCAGTACCTGTTGTTGGTGATACGTACGAAGGAACTGTAAAGAGCATTAAAGAATTTGGTGCCTTCGTTGAGTTTTTACCAAAGAAAGAAGGTTTATTACACATCAGTGAAATAAGCTGGAAACGTTTGGAAAGTATGGATGGTATTTTTAAAGAAGGCGATAAGGTTAAAGTTAAACTGCTTGATGTTGATCAAAAAACAGGCAAGTTTAAATTAAGCCGCAAAGCTTTAATACCAAAACCTGAAATGCAGCCTAAGCCGCAACAAGGTGAGTAATATGCTTAATAATTATTTCAATTGAATTATATGACGTCCTGCCTTTTGGTGGGACGGTTTTTTAAATACCATGACCATGAATTACCTGCAGATTGAATTTGAAATTGAAAATGATGTTGAAAAAGAAATACTTATTGCATTACTTTCCAATGCCGGGTTTGAAAGTTTTGAAGAAGCTGATAGATCTTTAAAAGCATTTATTAAAGAAGAAGGATTTACAGAAGATTCACTCCAGGATATCTTAAACATTGTTCCGGTTAATTATGCAATAATTGTTATACCTCAGCAAAACTGGAATGCCCAATGGGAGAGCAGTTTTGAACCCATCCTGGTAAATGATTTTGTTGCTATCCGTGCTGCTTTTCATCAGCCTGTAAAAAATGTTCAACATGAAATTATCATAACCCCAAAAATGAGTTTTGGTACAGGCCACCATGCAACTACTTATATGATGATTGAGCAGATGCAGGCATTGGATTTTACAAATAAAACAATTGTTGATTTTGGCACAGGGACTGCTGTATTGGCCATACTGGCCGAAAAAATGGGAGCTGTAACTATTGATGCTATTGATTACGATGAATGGAGTATTGAAAATTCAATTGAAAATGCAACTGCAAACCATTGTACAAAAATCAATCTTATTAAAGCCGAAACAATTGATTCCGGAACTGATTATGATATTATCCTCGCCAATATCAATCTACATATAATAATGCAAAACCTTTCTGCAATTAAAAATGCAAGTAAAAAAGGTACCCTTATTTTACTAAGTGGTTTTATAAAAGCTGATGAAATGATAATGATGCAGGCATTAGCTGATTATGATATACATCTGCTTAAAACACAGCAAAAAAGTGAATGGATCTCCATGGTTGGCCAAATGACCTGATTTTTACTTGCACTATAATTCAAAAAAGTTATATAATTCTCAGTTATTCACAAATTTTGGTTATCAGTTTATTTAATTACCCAACTAAAGATAGTTTTTCGTTATTTTTGTCCTCCAACTCAAGCTAAAGGAAACAAATGAAAGAATTAGTTCTCATTATTATATCCTATTTAATTGGCTCTATTCCTACAGCTTTATTAGTAAGCAAACGTTTTTTTGGTATTGATATCCGTGACTATGGCAGCGGCAATATGGGCGCCACCAATACTTTCAGGGTATTAGGATCACGTTACGGAACCATGGTGATGATTATAGATATTTTAAAAGGAATGGCTGCTGTGATGTTGTATAATTTTCTTCCTTTTTATTTAAGTCACGAATTAGAGAGAACTAACCTGATGCTGGGTTTAGGCTTAGCATGTGTTGCGGGGCATATTTTTCCTGTTTTTGCCGGCTTCAGGGGTGGTAAGGGTGTGGCCACTTTACTGGGAATGGTGCTTGCCATTCAGCCGGTGATTGCTGTTAGTTGCATTGGTATTTTTGTTTTAGTACTTTTTCTCACAAGATATGTTTCATTAAGTTCGATATTGGCTGCATTGGCGTTACCCATTTGTGTTTTGTGGATCTGGAACGAACATGAAGTGCTGTACAGGGTATTTGCTTTAATAGTTGCATTGCTGGTAATTGTTACCCATCAAAAAAACATTGGGCGTATTTTACGGGGTGTTGAAAGCCGGGTACCGATTTTGAAACATCGCGACAGAAAAAAATCACGCCGCAATCAGGAATAATAATTAGTTATCCTCTTTTCCTCTCTCATCTTCTCATTGATTTTATCTTTTTTTTTTGTCTCTTCAAAAAAGTTGGTACAGCAATTGATTATATACTATAAATAAAACTTTGATAAAAATGAAAAAAATTATATTTATACTGGCAACTGCATCCTTTTTGGTTGCATGTACTACCAATGCTGTAACAGGACGTAAGCAACTGGCTTTATTTGGTGAAGCAACTTTACAACAGCAGGCATTGTCTGAATATCAATCTTTTCTGTCGCAAAATAAAGTGGTAAACAGCAGCGCTAATAAAGATGCAGAAATGGTTAAACGGGTAGGTTTAAGGATTTCCAGGGCAATAACTGAGTATTACACACAAAAGGGCCAGGCTTCCGAACTTAATGGCTATAAATGGGAATTTAACCTGGTAGATTCAAAGGAAGTAAATGCCTGGTGTATGCCTGGCGGCAAAGTAGTTGTTTATACCGGTTTGCTTGGTATTACACAAAATGAAGCTGCGTTAGCTGTGGTAATGGGGCACGAAATTACACATGCCGTTGCCCATCACGGAAATGAAAGAATGAGCCAGGGTGCAATTGCACAGGGTTTGGAAATTGTAGGCAATTTGGCCACGGCAAATAACCCCAAATACAATGAATTATTTACCAATGTATTTGCCCCTACAGCCCAAATTGCTGTATTGCTTCCTAATTCACGTAACCAGGAATATGAAGCCGATCATTTTGGATTAAATTTTGCTGCCATGGCGGGATATAATCCAAGAGAAGCAATTCCTTTTTGGCAACGTATGGCTGCTGCTGCTAATGGACAAAAACCACCTGAATTTTTATCTACCCATCCCGCAGATGAAAATCGTATTGCCAGGTTACAAGGCTATATGCCAGAGGCTTTGGGATATTATAAGCCTGTTGGTAAATAATGTTATCTTTTAATATTAAAAAAGCTCCATGATGAATGGAGTTTTTTTTGTTTAAAGCTTTTAACTGCCAAACATAATGTTTAGTTTTAAGTGCTGTAACGGCATGAGAACTGTCACAAAATATTACCAAAACTAATTTTAAACTGCTAAACTTAAAAAGCCACCACACCAGGGCCGATGTTTAAAAAGTATTTAACAATTCTTTTTTAATCATTAACTGATTTTTATGCCTGCTCAAACATTACTGGAAAAATTGCAATTTAAGGAAGAGAAAAACCTGCTGATACAGGGTTTACCATCTTCAATAGAAAAACAATTTGTAAAACTTACTTTTTCAAAAAGTATTACCCCATTATTAAAAAAACGAAAAATTGATTTTGCGCTGGTCTTTGCGGTTAACCAACGTCAATTGGCGGAGATATTATGTGATGTTATTCCTGCTTTGCAGGATGATGCTAAATTCTGGATCGCTTATCCAAAGCTCACATCTAAAATTGCCAGCGATCTTTCCCGGGATAAAAACTGGGATTTTGTTTCTGACTATGGTTTTGAAGCAGTACGAATGATTGCATTGGATAATGTATGGAGTGCAGCCCGGTTTAAAAAAACCGGCGAAGAAGATAAAAAAACAACTAATTTTTGTAGTACAAATCCCGCACCCGGAATAGACTATAAAAGCCGCACTGTAACGGTTCCTGCGGAACTGCAGGCATTATTTAATACCAATAAAACAGCAGCCGGTTTTTTTGAATCACTGGCATTTACGCACCGCAGAGAATATGTAGAATGGATCGTTAGTGCCAAAAGAGATGAAACCAAACAAATGCGTTTGAAAACTACTATGGAAAAATTAACAGCCGGAAAGAAAAATTTTAATGAAAAATAAAAAACACATTGTTGTACTTTCCGGTGCAGGTGTAAGTGCCGAAAGCGGTTTAAAAACTTTTCGTGATACTGATGGTTTATGGAACGGTTACGATGTGTATGCAGTTGCATCACCTGAAGGATGGGAAAAAGATCCGCAATTGGTTTTAGACTTTTATAATGACCGCCGCAGGGATGTGGCAGCGGCTTTACCCAATGATGCACATGTTGGCCTCGCTGAACTGGAAAAAGATTTTGACGTAACCATCGTTACACAAAATATAGATGACCTGCACGAAAGAGCAGGCTCAACAAATGTATTGCACCTGCATGGCCAAATTTTTAAAATGCGCAGTGTGGCAAATGATAACGCTTTTTTTGATATTCGTGGAGATATTAACCTGGGAGATGTAGCTGCTGACGGATCACAACTTCGCCCTCATATTGTATGGTTTGGAGAAGCTGTACCCATGATAGAGAAAGCAGCAGCTTTATTACATGATTGTGATTATTTTGTAGTAGTGGGCACTTCGCTGCAGGTTTACCCGGCTGCATCACTTTTATATTATGCCCCGCCATATTTGCCAAAATTTATTATTGATAAAAAAATTCCGGTAACAGAAAAGCAAAAAAATCTGCATATTATTGAAATGCCCGCTACAGCCGGAGTAAAGGAATTAAAAAGAATTTTATCTGCCGGATAATTTTACATTTCTTTGCCTGCTAAATTTAATCTTATGTACGAATTTGAAAATTACGGTTCATCAGCGCTTATTACCCTGTTGCTGCTTGGATTACTGTTAATACCAACCATCTTTTATTTTATCAGTTTACAAAAGGCACTTGAAGCAGTTTCTCCTGAAAACAGGCAAATGCCCCCGGGCCAGGTTTGGTTATCATTGATACCCCTTTTTAATTTTGTGTGGATGTTTTTTGTAGTAAATAAAATTGCTCAATCATTTCAATTGGAATGCTATGGCTTAAACATTCCTTCAAAAGAATTAAAACCCACGCAGGGAATAGGCAATGCTAAGAATATTTTACACCTATGTTCTTTAATTCCGGTATTGGGCGGACTTGCCGGTATTGGTTTTATTGTATGCTGGATAATACACTGGGTTAAAGTGAATGAATATAAAAACCTGATCCTTGCCAACCGTGATAATATTATTTTAGATGCAGAGCAGGGGATATTTCATCAGTAATCCTGCATCATGCTTTTTGCTAAGATTTTAAAATACATATTCTATCAAAAAATTTTGCGCCCTGCATACTTTAATATCTGCAAAATAAAAATCACCCGTATCTTCTGTTACAATAACATCGCATTTATTATTTACAGCGGCATAATATTCAATGCCATCTTCAAAATCATTTACCTGCGTGTTTTCTAAAGCCTGCATTACTTCGTTTTTACCAACATCGGTAATTAATATTTTTTCGGAGAGAAGTTTAATTTTTTGTTTAGCCAATTGGGTTCCGCTCTTTTTTTCGGCAAAATAAAAAGCAATGGCCAGGCAAACAGGGGAGGTGTAAACAGTAAATTTTTTATTATCTGCAAGGCTTACAATACGGGCCGCATAAGTAAACAGGGGATATTCTTTATTCAGTACCGAAACCAAAATATTGGCATCTAAAAATATCCTCATTTTTTACTTTTAAAATACTCAGCCTTTAAATTTTTATTTTTTTTTGGTTTGGTTTGATATTCTACCTCGCCTTCGGCAACCACACTCACCCAATTGGAAATGGGTAAATCTTCAAGCGATTGATAAGTGTTGCTGGTAACTTTACGCAATAAAAACTCGGTAAGCCGGGAGAGGCTTATATTGTTATTTTCGGCGTAATTTTTTGCCTTTTTAATAACTGTTTCATCAAAACTTAAAGTGATTTTTGCATCCATAATACAAAGTTATACGACAAAAATAATTAATTTATACGTATGACAAAAATAATTTTAACCTACTGTTTCTGCAAACTTAATTCCGGCTGTTTCAAGTTCCTGTAACAACGGTTCATAAATTTCCTTTAACGTGGGTATATGCAAGCCTTTAAGCTTAAGGGTTTCGTTTAAAATTAATTTGGCAGCAATGCCCAATGGCAGTCCAACTGTTTTAGCCATCGCCGTTCGAAGGCTATCTTCGCCTTTTACAACCAAGCAGCTTTTGAAGCTTTTCTTTTCGCCAGCCAGTTCGTATTCAAATTCATGCAGCATCACAATCAAATCTTTATCTGCAGGTTCCATTTTCAATCTTGTTTCCACCAGGTATTGTAAAATATCTGCCGAAGTTTTTGCTGTTGCAGGAACTAATGCTTCATCAAATATGCCTAAGTATTCAAGCATCCTTTTATTCTCCGCATTTATTAAAGGCAATATTACAGCCGACCATTTGTCAAAACTTAAACCCTGCACATTAATAGCATCCCTATCATTGGTTAAACCTGCATGTACAATGGCATTCCATCCTTTAAAAAAATCAACATGGCGTAATGTGGTTCTTAAAAAAGTTGCTGTATCCGGCAGTTTATAAGTTGGTATATAACCCAGCGAATCACGGTTTGGATAATATGCCAGATCCTTCAATCCATCAAAAACAATTTCATTGCTGCAATCAAATAAATCAGAGTACGGGATGTTTTTTATTTCGTTATTCTCTTTATATACTGCACCCGATTGCCCCGCCATAACAATATTACGTGGGTTCCAGCTAATTTTATAATGCCAGGGGTTATCATCACTCTCCGGGGCAACCAAGCCGCCACAATGGCTTTTGAAAGAAGTTATCTTTCCGCCGGTCGCTTTTATCTCATTAATAATTTTCATAGCGCTCATGTGATCAATCCCCGGGTCCAGTCCCATCTCACAGATAAACAATAATTTCCGGTTGCTGATCTCATCTGCCAGGCTTTTCATCTTATCATCTAAATAAGAAGCGGTTAATAAATGCTTCCTGTACTCCACACAATCTTTAGCCACCAGGAAGTGCAGGGCAGGAGGCATCATACTTATAACCACATGCGCCCTTTGTATCACCTCACTCCGTTGCTTTTCGTTGGTAACATCTAATTGTACAGCCTCTGCAAATTTTGAGTTCTTTGTTTTTAATGATATCTGCTCCCGGTTACTATCTGCAATAATAAATTTCCAGTTATTTATTTCAGCTTCGGCAATCAAATAATCAATTAAAACAGTGGCCGATTTACCAGCGCCAATAAGTACAATAGTTTTCAAATAAAAAAGTTTTTTGCAAGTTAAACAATGCAACACGGATTACACAGATTGAACGGATTAAAACAGATAAAAAATCAGCGAAAATCCGCCAAATCAGCATCATCAGCGTTCCATCTCCCATCTATCCACAACACCTAAAAATATGTGTAAAAATAACCCTCAAAAACAGCCTTTTTTATGCGGAATAACGGGTTAAAACCGGTACTTTCGCACACTATAAAAAATTATGGAAAATAACGACAATTTAAACGAAGAAAACCTGCCTTTAGATCCTGAAGATTTAAACAACAGGGGCCGCATAATTCCGGTAAATATTGAAGAGCAAATGAAGTCCAGCTACATTGATTACTCCATGAGTGTAATTGTTGGGCGTGCATTACCCGATGTACGGGATGGGCTTAAACCTGTTCACCGCCGTGTATTATTCGGCATGAACGAGTTAAGCAATAACAGCAACAAACCCTATAAAAAATCGGCCCGTATTGTGGGTGAGGTTATGGGTAAATTTCATCCGCATGGAGATAAAGCTATTTACGATACCATGGTACGTATGGCGCAGGACTGGGCCATGCGTTATAAGATGATTGACGGACAGGGTAATTTTGGCAGCGAGGATGGAGACCCACCGGCTGCTATGCGTTATACCGAAGTACGTATGCAGAAGTTTGCCGAAGCCATGCTGGAAGATATTGAGAAAGACACGGTAGATTACCAGTTAAACTTTGATGATTCATTAAAGGAGCCAACCGTTTTGCCAACCCGTATTCCGCAGTTGCTGGTTAATGGCAGCAGTGGTATTGCCGTGGGCATGGCCACCAATATGATGCCGCATAACTTAAGTGAAGTTATTGATGGCTGTATTGCCTATATTGATAATAAAGAAATTACCTGCGAAGAACTGATCAAATATATAAAAGGCCCCGATTTTCCTACTGGCGGTGTTATTTACGGATTTGAAGGTGTTAAGGAAGGATTATTGACAGGCCGTGGAAGGGTAGTGCTAAGAGGTAAGGTTGATATTGAAATGACGAAAACCGGCCGTGAAAAGATCATCATTACACAGGTGCCTTACCAAGTAAACAGGGATGTTTTAACCGCCAAGATCGGCGACCTTATAAATGATAAACAGATCGAAGGTGTATCAGATGTAAATAATGAAAGTAATAATAAAGAGGGTACCCGTATTGTAATTGACCTTAAAAAAGATGCAGTTGCACAGGTGGTCATCAATCATCTTTATAAACAAACAGAATTACAAACATCGTATGGTGTAAATAATGTGGCATTGGTTAGAGGAAGGCCGCGGATATTAAATTTAAAGGACCTCATCAGCGAATTTATTTTGTTCAGGCACGAAGTGGTAGTACGCCGTACCCAATATGAATTACGCAAGGCTGAAGAACGTGCGCATATTTTAGAGGGCTATATTATTGCGCTGGATAACCTGGATGCAGTTATCAAACTTATCCGTGAATCATCTACACCAAATATTGCACAAGAAGGATTGCAAACACAATTCGGCATGAGTGAGATACAGGCAAAAGCTGTACTGGAGCTGCGTTTGCAAAGGCTTACGGGTATGGAGATAAACAAGATACGGGAAGAACATGCCGAGATCATGAAGCTGATTGAACACCTGAAACTTATACTTGCCAATGAAGATATGCGCTATGATATCATCAAAACAGAACTGCTTGAAGTAAAAGAAAAATTTGGCGATGAACGTAAATCGGAGATCGTTTATGTTGGCGATGAAATAAATATGCTTGATCTTATTGAAGATGAAGATGTGGTGGTTACCATTTCACATCTTGGTTATATAAAGCGTACTTCAGCAGCCGATTACCGGCAGCAACGCCGTGGTGGCCGCGGTGCCAAGGGCAGCAGCACCCGCCAGGAAGATTATATTGACCATCTTTTTGTAGCCAGCACACACAACACTTTATTGATCTTTACCGAAATGGGAAGATGTTTCTGGTTAAAAGTGTACGAAATTCCCGAAGGTGATAAAACCAGCAAGGGCAGGGCATTGCAGAACATGATACAGATTCCGCCAGATGATAAAGTGCGTGCCATTATTGATGTAAAAAGTTTTGATGACGAAGAATATGTAAACAATCATTATATCGTTTTATGTACCAAACAGGGCATCATCAATAAATCGAGATTAAAAGATTTTAGCCGCCCACGCCAGAACGGTATTAATGCTATAAACATTAAAGAAGGCGACCAGTTGCTGGAAGCCAAACTAACCGATGGCAATTGCGAAATTATGATGGCGGTAAAAAGCGGCCGTGCCATTCGTTTTCCCGAAGCTAAAGTAAGGCCAACTGCCCGTGGCGGTATTGGCGTAAATGGTATTGATGTGGATGATGCTACCGATGAAGTGGTAGGCATTATATGCGTAAATGTAGAAGATAAAACCAAAACCGTATTGGTGGTAAGCGCCAATGGTTATGGCAAGCGCACTTTTTTAGATGACCCAGAAACCGGCGAAGCAAACTACCGCATTACCAACCGTGGTGGAAAAGGCGTAAAAACCATCAGTGTAACTGCTAAAACCGGGTCGCTTGTAGGTTTGCTGGCTGTTACAGAAGCCGACGACCTGATGATCACCTGTGTAAGCGGCATTACCATTCGTATGCCAGTGAGCCAGATAAGTGAGCAGGGCCGTGCAACACAGGGCGTTAAGCTGATACGGGTTGATGAAGGCGATGAAATTGCAGCCATAACGCAATTAGATGAAAAAGAAGTTGAAGAAGCGATTTTGTTAGATGAGGCAGGAAACCCGGTTGTTGCAGAAGCAAGCGCTGATGAAACAGCAACGGATGCTAAAATACCAACAGACCCGGAAGAGCCGGCAGAACCTGCTGAAAGTTAATTACCAATTTTAAATAGATGAATACAAAACCCAGTTGAAAAATTGGGTTTTTTGTTTTTGGTTAAATTTATCAAAGCTGAAACTCAATGTTAAAAGCACATCAGGATTTTGTTTGTATATTAATCAAATAATCAAACAAACTAACCTCCGTAGCCAACTCTAATTTTTTTCGTAAACGATACCTGCTTACTTCCACACCTCTTACCGATATATTCATCAACTGCGCAATTTCCTTGGTTGATAAATTCATACGTAAGTAAGCACAGAGCTTTACTTCATTGTTAGATATGCCGGGATGCTTTTCTTTTAATGCACTTATAAAATCGCTGTGTACTTTATCAAAGTGCAACGTAAAGTTTTCCCATTCCTGGTCCATGTTATCATCTTCACTTATAGATTTTATAATTTTCTTAAGGTCAGCTTCGGCCGGATGGCTGGTGATGCCTTTCATTACATGGCCCAGTTCTGTTTTCATTTTTGAAACCAGTTCTCCTTTTTTAACCAGGTGCATAGCCGATGAAGCCAGTTCTGAATTTTTAAAATTAATATCGGCTTCTAATTTTTCGTTGCGTAATGTAACCAGTTCACTTGCTGTTTTGGCTATTTCCAGGTCATGAATGTATCGTAACCTTTTTTGTTCTTCTTCATATTTTTCCTCTTGCAGTTTAAATTTTTTCGTCGTCCATTTGTATAAAAAATACATGACTGCAACAAATACTAACAGGTAAAAAGCCTTTGCCCAGTTAGTGTAATACCAGGGCGGTAAAACTTTAAAGCTATAGCTTGCCACTGCCGGTTCATTGCCCAAATTATTGCGCACTTTAACTTCAAAACTAAATTTGCCAGCAGGTAAATTGGTATATTCTTTTTCAGTTCTGCTTGTCCATTCACTCCAGTTATTGTCATATCCTTTCAGGCGGTAACTATATTCCAGGTTCGACTGGTAGCCAAAAAGGGTGGAAGCATATTCAATGCGTAAAGTCTTCCAGTGATAGCTGATGGAAGGAATATCTTTCTCATTCTGAACCGTTGCTTCATCTTCATAATAACCGCCAAACAACAGGCTGTCTGTTTGATTGATTATTCTTAATGTTCTTATCTGCACCAGCAGTTTTGGTATGCTTTTCCTGTACTTGGCATAGTTGATATGATAAAAACCCTTTTCGCCACCCAAAAAAATATTGTTTTCATTCACTGCATAAATAAACTCAAAACCGCTCAGCATTTTGTTATTTAATTCGGGCAAGTGAATAACCACAGGTTCCTTTTTTGAAAAATCAATTACACCCAGTGTCTTTTCATGAATAAACCAGATATTGCTGCTGTTGTCTTCTTTCAGGTACCTGATACTTTGATTCCCCAGTAGTTTATGATAAAATTCAGATGGTTCAAAACTGTCTTTCTCTTTATTGTAAACATAAATACCTTTTTCAGTGGCAACCAGCAGTTCATTTTTAATGGTATAAATATGGTTGTTCAATAAGGAAGGAAGCCCTTTTGTAGTTGAATAAGCAAACGTACTGTAACTGGCATCGGGTTTTTGGGCAATTTTAAAAACCCCGTGGTAGGGGTGCGATACCCAAATATTATTATCCTTATCAAGCGTTACAAAACGGGATGACTCGTTAAAACCTGCAATTGATTTTAAAAAACTAAATTGACCGTTCACGTAGTTGAAAATGGTTAAGCCATTGTAACCGCCTGACACAATTTGTGGTATTGGATAAGTGCCGGAAAGCGGCACAAAATTCCAGTATCCTTTATTGGCAGCAATAGGTATCGCATTATTGTTGTTGATCACAAATGCACCCTCGTGATGGCCAAGCAACAATTGGTTATTGATATTGGCAAGTCCCCAGGTTTGTCCTTTGGTATTGTTTACCGCCGTAAAATTGCCTTTGCTGAAACTCATATCAGGCACAGGTTGCATGGGTACACTAAATAAACCGTTGGATGTTCCCAGGTACAAGCGGTTATCATACATAATGGCTGTGTAACCCGAACCATCCTGTAGTAAAGGTTTAATTTGTTTGATGGAACTGTTGTAGGTGATGAGGTCAATACCATTATCGAGGCCCAGCCATAAATTACGCTGACTATCTGAAAAAACGCTGAGTACATTATTGTTTTGCAAACCCTCAGTTCGTGAAAAACTTTGAATAATATTACCCTTAAAATCGGTTATATAAACACCATTGTTGTTGGTAGCCAAAGCCATCCATGCTGCATTTACGGCTGTAACTGCATAAATCCGGTCATTTTTAAAAACAGCATTATTAATTGATTCCTGTACCGATATTTTGTTATTATAAAGACTATACAATCCATTTTTTAAAGTAGCGATGAGTGCACTATCAGTATTTATTGGTAAAATACCTGTAACAGCGTCACCAGCCGGTAAACCGTTTGTTTCAGAAAGAGGGGACCAAACTTCATTTTCAAATTTTAAAAGTCCATTTTTATAATCTTGTGCATATAATTTACCGTTACAGGTGCCTAAAAAAGCCCATTCAGCCGGGGCATTAAATGTTATTGCAGTGCGCCCGGTAAATTTGAAGATTTTAGTTGAGGAACGGAAATAGGTATTGCCTTTAAATAATACAATATCCCATACATCGCCAAACGATCTGTCTTTTACAGGTATCTCGTCAATTAACGAATGATATTGCAAACGGCCATTACTGGCGGCGGCAAAATATCCAATTTCATCCTGTCCACCCACATATATACGATTATCCGGGCCTATTTCAACCGACCGCACAATGGTCTTATTGGGTAAAGGGTAATTATTCCAGTATTTACCATCAAAACTCAAGAGCCCTTCATTATTAGCGAAATAAATAATCCCGTTTTTATCCTGCTTAATATCCCAGTTTTGAAGGCCCGCTTTGTAAACCGGTTTAGCATAATTAATAATATCTGGCAGGCCAATGGTATTTTGGCAAAGAGCCTGTAAGGGCAGGTAAATTAAAAAAAGCAATCGTTTCATCATTATACCTGATAATAAAGATGAAGTTAGACAAAATTTTCATGATGTAGTAATGTAGTACCAATGTAGTACTATAAACCAGTATTTTATATTGAGTGATGTAGTAATGATGTGGCTAAATATTTTAAACCTGTAGTGGCATAATCTACATTTACATTTCGTAATCTAACGATTTTTTTGATTCACTAAAACGACGCTATATGAAATTAAAATTCAAATTACTTTGTCTCAGCATTTTCTTTGGGACCATTTTTCACCATGCCTTTGGCCAAAATTTAGCTGTTACCGGTAAAGTAACAAATGCGGCAACTGGTGAGCCACTTGCCGGAGCAACTGTTACAGCTACCGGAACAAAAACACAAACTTCAACAGATGCCGGTGGAAATTTTGCCATTTCGGTTGAAAAGGGAAAGCGGCTTACCATTACTTATATAGGTATGGTCCCCGTCAGTATCCAGGTTAATAATGTGGGCCCTGTTAATATAACTATGGAAGAGTCCGGTAAAAATCTGGATGAAGTAATAGTTATCGGTTATGGTACACAAAAAATAACCAAAGTATCCGGCGCAATTGCAGGCGTAAAGGCAGAAGCCATTGCAAAATTGAAACCGGTAAGGATAGAAGATGCCATCCAGGGCGCTGCCGGTGTAAATGTTGTTCAAAGCGGTTCACCCGGAGCCACGCCTTTAATACTTATAAGAGGTATTCCTTCTTATAGAAATAACGGGCCATTGGTAGTTGTAGATGGTGTGCCTCAATCGCAGTCCGATCTGAATTCAATAAATCCCGGCGATATAGAAAGTGTGAATGTATTAAAAGATGCTGCTACCGCTGCCATTTATGGCGTAAGTGGGGGTAATGGCGTAATTATTATAACTACAAAAGGCGGACGCAAAAATCAAAAAACTGAGTTCAACATTGTAAGTACTTATGGCATACAGGAAGTTGCCAATACAGTTCCGGTTTTAAATGCTTCAGAGTATGCTGCCATTATAAACGAGGGTAGCACCACTTCGGGTGGTAATATTGTTTTTCCCGATCTGTCTGTAATTGGCAAAGGAACCGATTGGCAAAAAGAAATTTTTAAACAAGCTCCAATCCAATCACATAATATCACAGCAAGAGGCGGTTCTGAAAAAGTAACTTACTTTTTATCGGGAGCTTATTTAAGCCAGGGTGGTATTGTTGGGGGTATTGATAAATCAAGATTTAACCGTATCAACTTCTCATCCAATGTTGCTTTTGATCTTACTTCAAAACTTAAGTTTATTTTAAATGCCAATTATGTAAACCTCAGCTCAAAAGGTATACAGGAAAACTCTTTTAACAGCATCATCGGCAGTGCATTAAACTACGATCCTACAGTATCGGTTTACAACACTATACCCAACACGGTAGGGAAATATGGTTTCAGTAACCTGCTTTTATCTGAAATATTTAATCCGCTTACCAAGTTGGATAATACCTATAACAAAAATGTTGGGAATAAGATCTTTGGGAAATTTGAATTGCAATATGAGGTCATCAAAAACCTGAAGATCAGCACACGTTTTGGTTACACCAAATACGATGGCAATGCCAAAACATTTACGCCACTTGTATTTTATGGATTAAACAATGTTGATAATTCAATGAACGGTGATGGTACAACCGTGGCCGGTAAGCACAACAGCGTAGCACAGGAAAAAGCAAACTATAACTCATTTACTTATGAGTTGTTTGGCAACTACAATTTTAAATTTCTTAAAAACCATTCATTTGAAACCACGGCAGGTTTCTCTATGTCAAAATCAAGCGGTAATACTGCGGGTACCAACAGGCAGGATGTGCCCTTTAATAGTTGGGAGTTTGCCGATTATACTTCAGCAACAGGTACTAATTCTGCTGCTAACCTCAATGCAGCTTCGGGTTATTATTACCAGTATGCAAAAAGAAATGCTTCTTTATTCGGCAGGATAAATTACGATTACAAAGAAAAATATCTTGCTTCTGTAACTGCACGCAGGGATGGCTCTACCTCATTTGGGAAGGATAACAAATGGGGTGTTTTCCCTTCCGGTTCTTTGGGATGGGTTGTAAGCAAAGAAAATTTCTTCAAATCCAAATTTATTGATTTTCTGAAAATACGGGGCAGTTACGGAGCATTGGGAACAGATAATATTACGCCACAGGACAGAACCATACTTACAGATTACCTGGCTTCGCTGTACGGTTCAGGAAACAGTATTGGTTATACCTATGGTAATAATTTTGTTTCAGGATCTACATTGGGATCTGTAGGTAACCAAAAAATAGGATGGGAAAAACAACTGCAGATGAATATTGGGTTTGATATGAATTTTTATAAAAATAAATTCAATATAGCTGCCGATTACTATCAGAAAAATACAAAGGGATTGATATACCAGCCATCAGTTTCAACAGTTATACTCGGTGGATTGCCGGCTCCATACGATAATATCGGTTCAACTAAAACAAGCGGCGTTGATATCACTTTAGGTTACAACAGCAAAATTGGTAAAGATCTTAAAGCTTCTACTTCAGTAACTTTTACAACAGTTAAAAACCTGGTTACCGGTACTAACCAGGAAGGCACTGCCAGGAATGTAGGCGGTGGATATTTTAACGGGCAATCTCAAACAGTAACTGTATTTGAAAAAGATAAAACGCCTTACTATTATTATGGCTATAAAACGCTGGGCTTATTTCAAACAGAAGGAGAAATTGCTGCCAGCCCTTTACAGGCAGGTGCACAACCCGGTGATATAAAATTTGCCGACCTGAA
>JANNYY010000155.1:0-6562 GCA_031410355.1 Chitinophagaceae bacterium
AAAATTATGAACAGAGTTGTTATAACCGGTATGGGCATTTATTCCTGCATAGGAAAAAACCTGGATGAGGTAAGGGATTCCCTGTACAAGGGAAAATCCGGCATCATACTGGATCCTGTGCGTAAAGCTTATGGATACCGCTCAGGCTTAACAGGTTTTGTTGATAAACCCGAACTGAAGGGGAGGTTGGACAGAAGGGCCCGTATTATGCTGCCCGAGCAGGGCGAATATGCTTACCTCGCTACTGTTGAAGCTCTGCAAAATGCAGGCATTGATGAAGATTATATCCATGCAAATGAAATTGGAATTTTATATGGCAACGACAGCTCAGGCAAAGCCGTAATTGAAGCCAATGATATTATAAGAGAAAAAAAAGATACAACCCTGGTTGGCTCAGGGGCGGTTTTTCAAACCATGAACTCGACCGTAACCATGAACCTGGCCACCATCTTTAAATTACGTGGCGTAAATTTTACCATCAGTGCAGCATGTGCAAGTGGTTCACATTCCATCGGCCTTGGTTATCATTTTATAAAAACCGGGCTGCAGGATTGTATTATATGTGGCGGTGCGCAGGAGATAAACCATTTATCTATGGGAACTTTTGATGCGTTGTCAGCTTTTTCTGTAAGAGAAACTGCTCCCACACAGGCTTCCAGGCCATTCGACAGGGATCGCGACGGCCTGATACCAAGTGGTGGTGCCGCAACAGTTATTTTAGAAAGCTTAGAATCTGCACAAAAAAGAGGAGCTAAAATTTTGGGCGAAGTTATTGGCTATGGCTTTTCTTCCAATGGAGGCCATATTTCAAACCCTACGGTTGATGGCCCGGTAAGATCTTTATATATGGCTATGAAAGATGCCGGCATAAAGGCGGCAGAAGTGGATTATATAAACGCCCATGCAACATCTACACCGGCGGGCGACTCCAGCGAAGCAAAAGCTATACATGAAGTTTTTGGTGAGCAAAGGCCATTGGTAAGTTCCACAAAATCAATGACGGGACATGAGTGCTGGATGGCCGGTGCCAGTGAAATTGTCTATTCAGTATTGATGATGCAAAATTCATTTGTTGCACCTAATATAAATTTCGAAAACCCCGATGAAGACTCAGCGAAATTGAATATTGCAAAAATGACCATAGAAAAAGATATAGTTGTATTTTTGTCCAACTCCTTTGGGTTTGGAGGAACGAACTCATCGCTAATTATCAGGAAACTAATTTAATGTACTTACTTATGACAAACACAGAAATTATAGAGAAAATTCACGAATTCCTGATTGAGGAATTTGAAGTGGATGCGGAAAAATTAGTTCCCGAAGCAAATTTAAAAGAAACGCTTGGTTTAGACAGCCTGGATTATATTGACCTTGTTGTGGTTATTGAGAGCAATTTTGCTTTTAAAGTAAAACCCGAAGACTTTAACGACATCGCTACTTTCGGTGATTTTTGCGATTATGTGATCTCCCGTGTAAATTCAAAAGAAATGGCTTAATGACTTCCTGGCAAGGCAAATCCAAAGGCACTCCGCTGGGATACCGGATTTTTGTATGGGTGTTAAAAACTTATGGTGTTTTACCAGCCTATTTCCTGCTGCGTTTTGTTGTACTCTATTATTTCTTTTTTTCTTTTAAGGCTTCCAGGCAAATTTATTCACTATATCGCCATAAACTCGGCTGCAGCAGGGCTGCATCTTTAAATAAATTATATAAAAACTACTATTTATTAGGGCAGAGTATTATTGATAAGGTGGTGCTTATGTCGGGCATTAAGAATAATTTCAGCTTTGATTTTGACGGCGAAGAAAACCTGCTGAACATGGCAGCACTGCAAAAAGGCGGCATATTGCTGAGTGCACATCTGGGCAATTGGGATGTGGCCGGCCATTTGTTTACAAGGTTGCACACCCGTATAAATATTGTAATGTATGATGGCGAACACGAAAAGATAAAAGAATATCTGGAAGGGGTAACAGGCAAGCGGAATGTAAATATTATTGTAATTAAGAATGACCTGAGCCATATTTATGCAATAAGTGATGCATTTGCAAAAAACGAGTTGGTTTGTATGCATGCCGACAGATTTATTGAAGGTAATAAAACCATGACCGCAAGGTTTTTAGGAGAAGATGCCAGGTTTCCGATGGGGCCATTTTTACTGGCATCTACATTTAATGTACCCGTTTCGTTTGTTTTTGCAGTAAAAGAAAGCAAATTGCATTATCATTTCTTTGCAAGCCAGGTAATAGATTATACAGGCTTTCGCAAAGAAGCATTAATGCAGCAAATGCTGAACGATTTTACAGCAGAACTGGAATATAAACTAAAAAAATACCCGGAGCAGTGGTTTAATTATTATGATTTTTGGGAAGATGGTTCATAAAGTAAACAACCATTAGAAGACTTTTTAAATAATAGCTTAATTTAGAAAGATTGTCAACCTTTCGTTCAACATGATTACTAAAGAAAACATACAGCTCCTGATACCGCAAAAGCCCCCTTTTGTAATGGTAGATAAATTAGTAGCATTCACCGAAACTTCTTCTACTACTGCATTTGGTATAAGGGCCGATAATATTTTTGTGGAAAATGGAGTATTTAAAGAGCCGGGCCTTGTTGAAAATATTGCACAAACGGCAGCAGCAAGAGCGGGCTATATTTCAAAAACTAAAAACAAACCTGTGCTGGTTGGTTATATTGGGGCCGTAAATAACCTGCAGATATTTTCATTACCCAGAGCAGGTGATGAATTAATTACTGAAATTACAATAGAAAAACAGATTTTTGATGTAGCATTAATATCCGGAAAAATCACCTGTAATGAAGAACTAATTGCGCAATGCAATATGAAGATATTTATTACTCAACATAAAAACTCCTGATTATGAAACGCACTCAAAAATTTAGCTGGCTGTTTGCGATATTATTATGCTTAGGCAGCAGCACTGCATCTTTTGCACAAACATTAAAAGAATTTTTCAGCAACACGACAACACCCCTAACCTACCTGGGCATTGATTATACCTATAACAGGCTAATCAATAACCCCGAAGGAAATGCCGCCGACATCCAGGCACGGCTTTACCGCAGCATGAATGACCTGGTGATTAATGAGCCTGATAATTATAAAATAACATCAGCTTTTAACAGGAGCGAAGCCGTAACCAATGATATTAGCGGGGTGATAGCAAAAAATGAAAAAATTAATGCAAAGGATATCATGTCATCGAAGGATGCAGATTATAACAGGTTAAAAGAGTCTGATATTGCCGCAGCAGTAAAAGGGCTGAGTATAAAACAGAATGGGGGCATCGGCCTGGTTTTTATTATGGAAGGCATGAAAAAGGAGGAGAAGAAAAGTTACGGTTCTGTTTGGGTTACACTGATAGATATGAAATCAAAAACAGTTTTAATGACCGAGCGTTTTGAACAGGAAGCGGCTGGATTTGGTTTCCGCAATTTCTGGGCATCCATCATTAAAAAAAGCATTGTTGAAATTGATAAGAAAAAATACAAGAGCTGGAAAAGTAAATACAGTAGCTGATCATCAGCATTATGAAAAAGGAATTGACCGACAGAACAGAAATACTGGTTCGTTTTAATGAGGCAGACCCGCTGGGTATTGTATGGCACGGCCATTATATCCGTTACTTTGAAGATGGAAGGGAAGCTTTTGGAAACACGCATGGCCTGGGTTACCTGGAGGTTTATAAACTTGGTTTTGTTATACCGGTTGTAAGCGTACAGTGCGATTTTAAAAGGTCATTACGATATGGCGACAGGGTTATTGTAGAAACAAAATACATACCCACCGAAGCTGCAAAAATGA
The DNA here is from genome assembly GCA_031410355.1 of Chitinophagaceae bacterium. Classification (GTDB taxonomy): domain Bacteria; phylum Bacteroidota; class Bacteroidia; order Chitinophagales; family Chitinophagaceae; genus Ferruginibacter. The sequence goes on from JANNYY010000155.1 coordinate 3,830, forward strand.
AATTTACCTATCGCCTGTTTAATGCCGCGACAGGCCAGGTGGTGGCCACAGGTTCTTCTGTCCAGGTTTTTTTAAGTAAAGATGATTCGGTGCTTCAACTGGCTAACCCACCATTTTTTGAAGACTGGAAAAAACAGCACCTCGTTTAACGACAAAAAACTATGACAGATATTTTTATAAGTTCAGATAATATTTTATCGCCGATAGGTTTAACCACTGCTGAAAACTTTTTGCAGATTAAAAAAAACGTATCGGGTATAAAATTGCATGATGATAAAAACATGTTGGAACAACCGTTCCAGGCTGCGTTATTCGATAATGAAAATTTCTTCACCAATAATAATGCTCAAAACAATTATACCAGGTTTGAAAAGCTGCTGATCGCTTCTATCGGCGATGCATTGGCAAACAGCCGCATTAGCGAAACGGATAAAAAAATAGTACTCATCATTTCTTCTACCAAAGGAAATATCAGCTTATTGGAAACCGAAGCGCAATCTGAATCTTTAAACAAAAGAATTTCACTCAACACCTCTGCCAACTTAGTAGCCAGTCATTTTGGATTTTCCAACCAACCCGTAATTATTTCCAATGCCTGTATTTCAGGTACGTTGGCCATACTTACCGGCATGAGGCTTATTCAATCAGGCCAATATGAACATGCTGTTGTTGCCGGGGCAGATGTGATCAGCAAATTTGTTTTATCAGGCTTCCAATCCTTCCAGGCAATCAGCTCATCGCCATGCAAACCATTTGATGCTGCCAGGGATGGAATAAATCTTGGTGAAGGTGCAGGCACAGTAGTTCTTACTTCAAATAAAAATTTTTCATCCGGCGTAAAAGTAACGGGCGGTTCGGTAAGCAACGATGCCAATCATATCAGCGGCCCCTCACGTACCGGCGAAGAATTAAATCTTGCAGTAAATAAAGCCCTGAACGCTGCAGAACTTCATGCTACTGATATTGATTTTATTTCGGCACACGGCACAGCTACTATTTATAATGATGAGATGGAAGCAAAAGCTATTACACTGGCAGGGATGCAATCGGTTCCTGTAAATAGTTTGAAAGGTTACTATGGCCATACACTGGGTGCTGCGGGATTGATTGAATCCATCATTTCTACTCAATCTTTAAAAGCAAACCTGGTTATACCAACACGTGGATTTGAAAATATAGGGGTAACCCAACCGGTAAATATCTGTTCAACATTATATGAATCAACATTACAAAATTGTTTAAAAACAGCTTCTGGTTTTGGTGGCTGCAATGCAGCAATGGTTTTCAGCAAACAGTAATTAAAAACAAGTTTTAAAATTTATGAATTTTTTTAAAAAGGATAAAAAATCAGCATTTGAATCTAAAGAAGCGGCGCAATGGATTGCATTTGGCCCTGTAATTTTCCAGGTTGCCCGGGTTTTAAGAGATAAGGGTATTTTAGAATTGATTGAAAAAAGTGGATCCAAAGGTTTAACCAATGAGGAAATTGCAGAACAAGTAAAGTTGTCTAATTATGGTGTGAGGGTTTTGCTGGAATCGGGATTGAGTCTTGGGCTTGTTTTAGTAAACGATAAAAAATATACACTTGGCAAAACAGGCTATTTTATTTTGCACGATTCGTTAACAAAAACCAATATGGATTTTATACACGATGTAAATTATAAAGGCCTTTTTTATCTTGATGAAAGTATTGAAACCGGCAAACCTGCTGGCCTTAAAGAGTTTGGTAATTGGGATACCATTTACGAAGGCCTCTCACAATTACCGCCACATATTCAAAAAAGCTGGTTCAGTTTCGATCATTATTTTTCTGATGATGCTTTTCCTTTGGTACTGCCCATGGTGTATAAACATGGCATAAAAAAATTGCTGGATATTGGTGGCAACACAGGCAAATGGGCCATTGCATCTTCAAAGTTTTCGCCAGATGTGCACATAACTATAATGGATTTACCAGGCCAGTTAAATGTGGCCAAACAAAAAATTGAAGAGCTTGGGTTGAATGACCGTGTTTCGTTTTTACCTGTAAATATTTTAGATGAAACTGTACAATTTCCAAAAGGATTTGATGTGATTTGGATGAGCCAGTTCCTGGATTGTTTTTCTGAAGCAGAGATTGTTTCTATTTTAAAAAGATGTTACGAAGCATTGGATGAAAACGGCGAGGTTATTATTTTGGAACCTTATTGGGACAGGCAAAAATTTGAAATTGCCGCATTTTGCCTGCAGCAGACCTCCATTTATTTTACCGCACTTGCCAATGGCAACAGCCAGATGTACAGTGCGGAAATTTTTATTAAATGTATTAAAGAAGCGGGTTTTGATATTGTGGAAGAAACAGATCATATCGGTTTAAGCCAGACATTGATTAAATGCAAAAAAAGAAAATAGTTACATGAAAACAGAACAGGTAGATGTATTGGTAATTGGTGCAGGCCCTTCGGGAACTGTTGCAGCTTCTATAATTAATAAAGCAGGTTTTTCAGTTAAGATAGTGGAGAAGATGAAGTTTCCCCGGTTTGTAATTGGTGAAAGTTTATTGCCCCGCTGCATGGAAGCATTGGAAGAAGCAGGCTTTTTAGAAGCAGTAAAAGAAAATGGATTCCAGGAAAAGTTTGGGGCCAAGTTTGTAAAGAACGGGAAGATCTGTGATTACTTTTTCGCAGACCAATTTACTCCCGGCTGGAGCTGGACCTGGCAGGTACCAAGAGCCGAGTTTGATAAAAAACTGGC
>JANNYY010000156.1:0-6563 GCA_031410355.1 Chitinophagaceae bacterium
TCTGATAAAGAATTTTCAAAACACCAGGATACCGTTTATTATAAAAATCAATTCTTCACGGGGTACAAATTTTCCCTTTATCCAAACAACGATACAGCCCTTCTTCAATCTTATTTTAACGGGGTAGAAGAGGGGTATCAAAAAAAATGGTATCCCAATCATCAACTTCAGGAAGAGCGTTTTTATATTAATGGTAAAAAAGAAGGTTTTCATAAAGGCTGGTGGCCCAATGGTAAACCAAAAATCTTATTTGAAGCCAACGGTGATAAGTATGATGGAGAATTTAAAGAGTGGTATTCATCGGGTTTACTGCAAAAATGTTTTCATTACAAAAACGGCCAGGAAGAAGGCAGTGAGCGGCTTTGGTGGGATAATGGTTCAGTAAGAGCCAATTACGTGATCAGGGAAGGAAAAAAATATGGTTTAATAGGTTTAAAAACATGCATCAATCCGTATGATTCTGTTATTAAGAAATAGCTGCCTGTTTTTATTGCTGGGCATAGCCGCCTGCAAAAGCAAAACAGGCGATAAAAGCCTGGCACTGCCATTTATAAACAAACCTGATTTTACGCCTGAATGGATCCAAAAAAATGATCCTGCATATAAAAATATACACACCATTCCTGCCTTTTCATTTACCAATCAAAATGGCGAAACGGTAACTGAAAGAACCGTAGCCGGTAAAATTTATGTAACCGATTTTATTTTTACACGCTGCGGCAGTATATGTCCCATCATGACAACCAATATGGCCACACTGCAGTAAAAATATAAAAACGACAATGATATTTTATTGCTTTCGCATTCTGTAACACCGCAAATGGATAGCGTGGCAGTTTTAAAAAGATATGCCGAAGCAAAAGGTGTTATCAGCGGTAAATGGCATTTACTCACCGGCAACGAAGACCAGATCTATGCCCTTGCCAAAAAACAATATTTTGCCGGCGATACCATTGGTTATTATCAAACCGGCAACGAATTTTTACACACCGAAAATTTTATACTGGTTGATAAACACCGAAGGATAAGGGGAGTTTATAATGGTACGCTTGCTTTAGAAATGGAAAGAATAATGGATGATATTGCTACGCTGAAGAGGGAGGATTAGTTGTGTTATGTCATGGTGAGGAACGAAGCATCTCATTTTTGTGTATGTTCTGGCGAGATGCTTCGTTCCTCAGCATAATAAAAATTCTTTTATATAATTTAAATTGGTTTTGATTTAAATCTGCGTTAATCAGTTTAATCAGCGTCATCAGCGTTCCTACCTCGCTATCTCAATCTTCACTTTCTTATTTTTGATCTTTTCGTTTTTTATTAATTCCAATACATGGCCAACTTTTATTACGCACGGCTACAAAACTAAAAAAGTCTTTTACTTCAATAATACCAATATCTTCCTTTTTTAATTCTCCTTTTTTACTCAGGAAACCAACAATATCAATTTTATTCACTTTATCTTTTTTGCCTGCGGCGATAAACAAAGTACTCCATTTTGGTTTTTCCGGTATAGGATGTTCTCCGGTAATTTCCACTTCTGCAACCTCCCCAATATAACCCGGTAACTTTTCTTCTTCTGATAAAATTAAAATAGAAGTACCGCTGGCATCCATACGGGCTGTACGGCCATTGCGGTGGGTAAAGGCATCTTCGGTATCGGGCAAATGGTAATGCACAATATACCGGATATTGGGTATGTCGAGGCCACGTGATGCAAGATCGGTAGTTACCAAAATGTTGCTGGTACCGTTGCGGAATTTGCAAAGGGCGCTGTCTCTTTCCTGCTGCTCCATGCCACCATGGTAAAAAACATTTAGTATTCCTTTTTCTGTTAGCAGGTTGCTGGTACGTTCTACCGCCACCCGGTGATTGCAAAAAACAACAGTAGACCGGTTGCCCAAATAACAGATGAGTTTGAACAGGGTTTCAATTTTGTCTTTATCGGGGCTGAAGATTTTTTTTACTTCCAGCATATTATCAGCCTGTGCAGCTTCAGGTAAAAAATCGAGGCGAACAGGATCTTTTAAACCAATAAAATCTGGCACAGGTACTGCATAGGTGGCAGAAGTAAGAATTCTTTTTTTAATATTTTTAAGTGAGCCAATTATGTAAGACATCTCTTCGGTAAAACCCAGCTCAAGTGATTTATCAAATTCATCCAGCACCAGGGTAGTAATATTGTTCAGGTCAAAATTATTCCGGCGGATATGATCGGCCAGGCGGCCGGCTGTGCCAATAATTACAGCAGGTGCTTCTTTTAAATTATTCTCTTCAGTTTCTCGTTTGTGCCCGCCATAGCAAAGCGTAACTTTAAAACCCGTTTGCATTTTGCGGAACACATCATCTATCTGTATGGCCAGTTCACGGCTGGGCACAATGATCAATGCCTGTACATTATTTATCTCTGGGTTCAGCATTTCTAAAACTGGCAATAAAAAAGCAAGGGTTTTACCAGAACCTGTGGCGGACAAGAGAATGACATTATCATTGTTTGCATTGGCTTCAAGCGAAGCCTGTTGTATTTCGTTGAGCCCTTCAAAACCCAGGCTGTTTAAAATAAGCGGGATATTAATATTTTGCATAACTGCAAAAATACGCTTAGTTAGGGTGATAGGCTAATTCTTACCAAAGGCTTAATTATAAGTAACAATCACATACATAAAACCCAGTACAAAAGCAACTATGGAAGTATAAAAGATATAGGAACCAACCTCTCTTGAGGGCTCATCGTATTCAAAATACCGTTTGCCGGTATATTTGCTTCTTACTTTGGCATAAGCATAATTATAACCAATATAAAGCCCAATCAATCCTAAAACTAATACCCATCCAATTATCTGCCCGCCCAGGCTGGCTTCTTTTCCTTTGGATAAAAATTCATCTTCTTCAATAATGGCCTGTTGCTTTCTGATAGCTATATCATCGGGCAGCAGTTTTCTTTCACTCAGTTCTGTTTCCACTGCAATCAGCATTTGCGGGTTCCATTCATCAAATTCATAAACCATTTGCAGTAATTCATCATTTGACTTTAGTTGTACCGTTTCTTTAAACTGATCACTCATATTTTATTTTAATTTTTCTCAATATACTAAAATATGCATCCCTGCAGGCATTCGGGCACAGCGATATTTTTTTTCACACTGCATTTACATCACTTAAAAAATGCAACAGCAAAAATTAAAAAGTTCCGCACTTGTGTACGGAACTCTTAACTTATTTCAACCCGGTGAATCAGTCTTTTTTATTAATAAAATGATTATTTTATTGCCGGAAATACTACGACAAATTTTGAGCCTTTATCTTTCCCTTCACTCTCAGCCCATACAATACCATTCTGGGCCTCTACAAATACTTTTACAATAAATAATCCTAACCCGGTTGAATTTTCTCCGGCAGTAGGCATTGCACTTAACCGGGTAAAACGCTTAAACAGGTTTTTTTTGTCATCTTCTGTAAGGCCCGGCCCTTCATCCTGCACTTCCAGGATAACCTGCCTGTTTTTTTCTTTAAGTGTTACTGTAATGTTTTTATGTGTACCAGAAAACTTGATGGCATTATTTATCAGGTTATTTGTTATTTCATTTAACTTTTCTTCATCGGCGTTTACAAAAGCATTTGTCTCAATATTAAGTTTTAAGGTTTGATTTTTTTTTGCTGCCAGCATTTGATTTGTATTTACAACAGTTTGAAGCATACGCCCAAAATCTAATTTAACAAAATTAAGCCCCATATTATTAGTTTCCGTGCGTGTAGAGGCCAGCAGTTTATTAATAATATTATTTGTTTTGGTGCCAGCTTTTGTAATCTGCTCACAAAGAACCCTGATAGACTGTGCATCAATATTTTCTTCCTGTATCAGTTCGGCAGCTAAAGATATTACCGTTAGCGGGTTCTTCAGATCGTGGGCATACATGCTTACTATCTGGTTATGATTGTAAATGGATTTTCTTGTTGCCATGCGCAATTCCATTTGGGTAACTACCATATCGGCGAGGCTCTGTAAAATATCTTTTTGTGTTTGCGAAAACCGTCTTGGCTTTTTATCCAGCACGCAAAAAGTACCCAGGTTGTATCCTTCTTTAACTTTAAGGGGCACTCCGGCATAAAACCTTAAACCAAATTCACCGGCCACTAAGGGATTGATTAAAGTACGGGGATCTGTAATGGCATCTTCTATAAGGTATATATCGTCTGATAAAATAGCAGAAGCACATAAGCCCGGGTCAAGGCTTATTTGCGGAACATCCAGTCCATAGCGTGATTTAAACCAGATCCTGTCTGTATCTACCAATGAAACCAGCGCAACAGGTACATCAAGAAGTTTTGCAGCTAAGCTGGTAAATTGATCAAAAGTTCCATCGGGGGGCGTATCTAAAATATTATAGTCCCTTAAAACTTTTAATCGTTCTGCATCTTTACTTAAAGGTTTATAAACAGGGATGCTCATTTGGTCTATCATTGGTTTGATTTAAATTATACCGGCAACCAATTGCTCATTGCACAAAAGATAAAACTAACTTCATTTAACAATAAATACTTACACAACTGTCTATATTAGTTGTATTTTTCACACTTTTATAAATTATAAAAGCAATTAGCCTGTTATTTGTATTGTGGGGAAAATTTTGCTGAAAAAAAACGGGACAAATATTTGTTAACTTTATACAAATAAGAATTGTTAGCCAGGAAAATAATTTGCATCACAAAGCAAAACCCACACTTACACCTCCCCAGCGGTGATATTTACCGGTACGAAATTCTTTTGTAAGTAAAGATTGAGTATAAGACAGATATAGTTTTTTAAAATTAACGATGATACCTGCATCTGCCTGGAACGTTACCCTGGTTACATCTCTGCCAGCAATTGTATATGGACTCTTATGGTTGAACAATCCTCCCTGCATACTGGCATCGTAGCCAACAAAATTTACCCTGCCCTGGCTGTAAAAATAATATTCTGCTTTTCTTTTTTTACCTGTAACCGGTAAAAACCTTTTATTAAAACGCCCCGCCATAAAATTAAATCCGCCGCTCAATTTATCGTTCAATGTACCCAGCCTGGCTTCGGCTGCGGTGTTCAGCAAAAAATTATTGCCTGCACTTAACAATTGTTTTTCGTAGTTAAGCTGATAATTAATAATGATGTCATTTTTTGTTTGATGTTCCCAGCCATGCGGCAACGGGTTTTTTGTCCAGCGGTGAATATTATATTGTATATCGTAACCCAGTGCTGCGGGTCCTGTTACGCCAATACTAAATGCTGAAGAAATTTGCTGATGATGCACCTCATCGGCCTGTATTAAAAATGTTTTTAAAGAAAGTCCTCCATGATAAGGTCTGTCGCCATACAGAATGCCGTCACTTAAAATAGTGGTGGGTGTGTAACCCAGTATATTAAAGCTGATGCCATATTGCGGGGCAGTGTTAAAAGGTTTCCACAGCAATTTAGCCAGCGGAAATCTTTTTATTGCGGGGTGTACAAGCTCAAACGCAACACCCTGTGAATAATATTCATCCGTTTTGGTAAAGTAATCGTTTTCGTACTGAAACCGGAAATAGCTGTTACGGCCAATGTTTCTAAAAGTGGAGTTGTTATCAATTAACTGTGCCTGTAAAATGCCAGCACAACAAAAAAATAAAATGGTAAGGGCAGGTTTTAAAAATATTTTTTTCACAAACGGATATACGGAAAAAAAAGGAGGGGAGATGTGTTATTGAAACGCAGGTTATTCTCCATGTAATGCCTCATACAATATTGAAAACGACTTAAGCTTTGCATCACCGTCGTAAATATAAGTAGCAGCCATCAGTTCATCAATACCTGTTTCTGCAATAAATAGGGAAAGTTCCTTCCTTAGCGTATCCTTACTACCCGTAAAAGTGCAGGACAACATATTATTGATGGTAGCCTTCACTTCAGGTATCTCATAAGCGGCAGGCAATTGGCCCGGCGGCATTAAGGGTTTGCGGGTGTTGGTAATTACGCCAATAAACATGTTGAGCAAACTGGTTGACAATAATGCAGCTTCTTTATCGGTATCCGCAGCGATCACATTTACACAGGCCATTACATAAGGTGCAGTTAACTGTTTGGAAGGTTTAAAATTTTTACGGTAAATATCAATGGCCATTCTAAATTGGGCAGGAGCAAAATGTGCCGCAAAAGCATAAGGCAATCCCAATTGTGCGGCCAGGTAAGCGCTGTCGGTGCTTGAGCCCAGTATCCAGATTGGGATATCCAAACCTTCTCCGGGAAAAGCCCGAACTTTAGCACTGCTGTTATCTTTACTAAAATAGGTTTGTAGTTGTTTTACATCCACCGGAAAATCCTGCGAAGTCTCTATATGATTACGGCGCAATGCCAGAGCAGTTAACTGATCGGTACCGGGTGCCCTGCCTAAACCCAAATCAATTCTTCCGGGATACATTGTTTCCAAAGTGCCAAACTGCTCAGCAACTTGTAAAGGGCTATGATTGGGAAGCATGATGCCGCCGGAACCTACACGGATGGTGTTTGTTTTACCGGCAACATAGCCTATCAATACTGCTGTAGCAGAACTGGC
>JANNYY010000157.1:0-16999 GCA_031410355.1 Chitinophagaceae bacterium
GCTTCGGTTTTTTATTTAACATTTCTTTTCATTAAAAAGGTTGCTTTCATTAATAAATACCATGAAGACGGTATATTATCACCCGGGAATTTTTTTAAGATTTGTAAAAAAAAATCATGAAAAAGTTTATCCCTTTAATAATTGCCCTGGTATTAATTTCACCAGGCAGCCTGCTGGCCCAAACCCGTACTTTAAAAGAGGTTATGGAATTACAAATGCCTAAAACCGCTGAAGATGAGCTTTGCGGTACACGTGGCGCTTCGGTTTGCTGGAACCCTGATACGAAAAAATATTATGCTGCTTTTTGTGGCAACAGCCAATTTCCTATGGGCGTATTTACTGCCACCGGCACAAGAATTTCGGATGAGAACCTGACTACAATGGAAGACCTGAGGGGCATGTGGTACAATCCTTCTGCAAAAGTTTTAATGGCAAATGGCTACAGCGATATTGGCTGGCTGAGCTATGACCTGGATAATAAAGGCATACCCAGCAATATTAATTACAAGTTTCCCGATATGAACCAGCCAAATCCACAAAGTGTTGGTGCTTACGATGCCCGTTTAAAATATGTTTTCTTCCTGGATAAAAGCAGGGTGATGCTGTATGAAAATTTTTCTGACCTTTATGCCCGTGTTGCTGATTCAACACAAATACACTGGGGCCGTAAAAAATTGCAGGGACCGGGCGAAAATGAAAATGAATTTGAGGGAAACGAAAATTACAACTTTACCAATGTTGTAGCTACCGGCATAAAAGAAGCAGAGTTTGGATTATTAAACACGGTTGAAAAACAAATTGAATTATACGATAGAAAAGAAGGGTACCTGCGGCAAACCCTAAAATTACCTGCGGGTGCCCGGGTTGAAGCTTCGTTTAATTTTGCTTTTTCAAACGGAATTTACTGGCTGTTTGATATTAAGAACAGGAAATGGATCGGGTATAAATAAATGCCTTTATTTTTTATGTCCCCAAAATGATCCCCGCTATATATACGGCAGGGATCATTTATGAAATAGCAAAAGTTCATCTTAACTTAAAATCTCTTACCAAAGGTTTGCAACCCTTTAATGCGCTGCTCCAATTTTAAAAACACCCCGGGTGCTTACCGGCAAAAAATTGCAAATAAAAATTTATATTCGTTTAAACAGGTTTTCCAAATTGAATTAATTTAAAAGGCTGCAACTATGAAACCCAAACGCATCATACTCATACGACATGGAGAGTCGGAAGGCAATCTTAACAAACGCATATACAACCAAAAGCCCGATTATGCTTTATTGCTTACCGATAAAGGAAAACAGCAGGCCGCAGCGGCTGGTCTTTTAATAAAAGAACTGGTAAATGATGAAAAGATAAAATTTTACGTATCGCCCCTGTTTCGTACCCGGCAAACCTTTAAGCAGATATCAAAGCATTTTGCCCAAACGCAATACGAATGGAGAGAGGAACCCCGCTTGCGGGAACAGGAATGGGGCCACCTGCGCAGTATAAAAGAATGCATAGCAATTGAAAAACTCAGAGACAATTATGGAACTTTTTATTTCCGGATCCCGGATGGGGAAAGCGCTGCTGATGTTTATGACCGGGTGAGTGATTTTTTTAATACCCTGTATCGTGATTTTGAAAAAAAAGATAACCCGGAAAATGCAGTAATGATAACTCATGGCATGAGCATCAGGCTTTTTTTAATGCGCTGGTTTAATTTTACGGTAGAAGAATTTGAACTGATTGCCAACCCGCTTAACTGCGCCATGGTTGTAATGAATTTACAGGATAACGGTAAATATATATTGGCTGAACCGCTTAATAAACACCGGGTGGCGCATGGGTGGAGGCTGGAGGAGTAGCCCATCATTTCTCCTTCATAAAAGAAACAATTTCCTTATACCGCTTATTGTAAGAATTAAAAAACTGCAGTATCATGGGCACATGCTTTTTGCCAGGCAGTATTTGGTATTTAAATGCAGCATCGTACTTCTTCAGCGAATCTGTAAATTTTTCGTTGCTTTTTAAAATAGATGGATAAGTTTTACCACCACGGTAAATAAGCATGGGCGGCATTCCATTGTGTAAAAAATAAATTGGTGAGGCCTGCTTCCATATTGCCGGATCGTTTGTAAATGTATTGAGGTAAGAATCGCCTTCCGCAAAGTTTTCTTCTTTAAGATAGCCATACATATCAAGCCCGGCGGCATCAATTAATATAAGCCCCTTTATAGGATCAGCCAGGTGCAGGTTATTAAAATATTCTTCTTTAATGGTTACCAGTGCAGCCAAATGGCCCCCAGCCGAGTGCCCCGAAATAAATATCCTGCTGCTGTCCCCGCCGCAGGCAGATATATGTTCTTTTGTCCATTTTACTGCGGCAGCAATATCCACCGCCATTTCATTATAGCCAACAGCGGGGCTTTTGGGGTAATCGGGTATTACTGTTACAATTCCTTTCCTCGCCATCCTGCTGCCAAAATAATTATACAGGTTTTTTTTTCCGGAGTTCCAGCTTCCGCCGTAAACAAATATTAAAACAGGCCTTGGTTTTTTATGGCCTGCGGGTGTAAAAACATTAAGGTTTTGCGTTACGCTGCCTGTTTGTAGGCTGTTGATATTGTATGCAATATTCTTTTTTCTGTTTACTAATTTAAATGCGCACCCCGCTGTAGAAAATAAGATCACTAAAGCCGTTAGGGCAAGGCTGGTAATTTGATAATTTTTTTTGATAGTTTTTTTTGTTTACTTACGGGATTAGTGCCAAAGAAGTTTTTTATTCTGTTCCGGCACAAAGTTGTTTTTGGTAACCGGTAAAAAATATAAATGTTATAAAAGAGCGGGTACAAAATAGTGAGCCGATAAAATACTTGTGTTAGCTTTTAGTTATATTTACTATTATTTACTAACACTAAACTTACTCCAATGGCAAAGAAAAAAAGCAACTCTAAAAAAGCAGTGCAGGAACCAATAATGGAAAAGATAGCCGGCAAGCTTGGACAAATGACAGGCGAATTGATTGTGGCTAAAAACCATTTAGTGGACATGGCGGGCGGGGCGCTGGAATCTGTGAAAGAAACCATCCACAATATTACCACAAAGAAAAAAGCTGCATCCAAAAAAGCTGTGAAGGCTGTGGTGAAAAAAGTAGAAAAAAAGACTACCCCTGCAAAAAAGGCGATTAACAAGGCGGCGAAAAAAACTGCCCCAGTGAAAAAGGCAATTAAAAAAGTAGTAAAAAAAGCGGCTGTTGCTAAAAAAGAAATAAAGAAGGCAGTAAAAGAAGCTGCCCCTGCAAGCATAGTACTCAGAAAACGGCGTTAAAAGCTGTAAAAAGTTCAAAAAAAATGAATTAACTCAGGTGATCCCGTTTTTTGCGGCGGATCGTGTGTAAAGTAATAATGCCATGGTTTGTAAGACGATCTATGGCATTGTTTTTATAGCAACAGGAGGACGTTTTAAAATAATCCGGTGCACACCTGGTAAGCATAAAAAATGAAACGGCTGATGCCCATTACCCGTATGATATTGTTCAATTACTATTCACATATCTTACCTTTAGTTATTCAACAAAATACACCAAACACACAATGAAACCCGGTAAACATATTAAAGACCTGGGTCGTGCATTAGTTAACGCATTTAAGTTGCTTATAAAAAATGATCCCCTCCGTCTGGCAGGGGCCACAGCTTTTTTTACCACATTTGCACTACCGCCTATTTTATTATTGCTGATACAATTGCTGAGTTTTCTATTTCACAGGCGGTCTTTAGGCAAACAATTATTTTCAGAATTGGGTTCATTTATAGGCCCGGAAAGTGCTCTTGAACTGGTAAGCATATTGCGGGGATTCAGGGGCCTGGCAAGCAACCTGCCCATGGCCATTGCGGGCTTCTTCTTTTTACTATTTGTGGCTACTACTTTATTTAAGGTGATACAAAGTTCGCTTGACCAGGTTTGGATGATACGTAAATCGGGCAATAAAAAATTCAAGATGGCTATGGTGGGCAGGTTAAAATCTACGCTGGTTATCCTGTTCACGGGTTTGTTATTTATGACATCGCTGGTAGCCGAAAGTTTTAAAGTTGTTTTTGGTAACTATATGGATGATCTGCTGCCCGGAAGCGGATTTTATTTAAACGGCACTTTATCAACCCTGCTGTCTGTTATCATTGTATGGGCCTGGTTCACTATCCTGTTTCGCTACCTGCCCGATGGCAAACCCGCATGGAAAGCCGCATTAGGCGGCGGGTTATTGATAAGCATATTATTTAATACAGGCAAGCTTATCTTCAAATGGCTGTTGCTCAACAGCAATATTGGCGTTATATATGGTGCGTCGGCTTCTATAGTGTTATTATTGTTGTTTGTATTTTATGCTTCACTTATTTTTTATTATGGGGCGTCTTTTACAAAAGTGTGGGGCGAGCATTTGGGCAAACCCATACAACCTGTTTTAAATGCTGACTTGTATGAACAGGTTGATATAAAACCCATCTGATTGCAAGAAAACTTTAAAAGTGTTTGAGCATAGTTTCTTTTTATCAGGATATTGCACAGGGCCAGGTATCCAGATAAATGAATGGATGTAGTTCATATAACCTGCAATAATAAAATTGAGGGATTATTTACAACAGCCAGGTAAACAATTTACTTTTCCAAACAAACCCCCTGAATAATCAGCGCCATAAAATACTGCCCCTCTCCATAAAAACGTATACCATTGGCCGCTTTCTTTATTTAATGTTTACCTGTGTATTTAAAAAATTGCATCATATGCTGCGAAATTCAATAATACCTGTTTTCTATCTTTGTAAATAGAAGGCATAACGCTGATACTTTTGGTGTAGGTTATAATACATGATTATAATTTTTTTTCGCGGCTTATCGGGAATAAAATTCTACATATATGCATAATATTATACAGCATACTGGGTATTTGATTGCAACTGTTTAGCCGGTTAATTCCGGCATGATTTTATATTAATATCCTGTAGATAAGGTATAGATCTGAAGCTAACACATTAACAAATCTTTTAGGTGAGAAATTTGAATCGTTTCTACTTTTAACTGATCTTGTAGTAAGAAATTTGTTCAATGTGTGAAAATTCAATGGGGCTGATTAAAAATTTTTCTAAACAGGGTAATTTTTGAACAAGACTATTGTCTTATAAAAAAAATGAACATGGGTTTTGCCGTACAAACTGCTATGATTATTGATGACGATCCGGATCTCGGAATATTAATGATGTCTACACTGGAAAAAAGGAAGATTCACACCATGTCCGTTCATTCCTTACCAGAAGCGGCAGAATATCTTACTTACCTTAAACCAACTATAGTATTTCTCGATAACAGCTTTCCCGAAGGACTGGGAATAAATTTTATCCAGGATATTAAATCGGCAGATAAGGAAATAAAAATAATTATGATGACTGCTGACACCGACAAATGGATAGAGGATAAAGCACGGGAAGAAGGTGTGGTTGGTTTTTTAAAAAAGCCTTTTAGCCCCCAAACCCTAAATAAAGTTTTAGATAAACTTAATTTCAGAAAAAAATAACCTTCTCATACGCCATTATCAAACAGGCTTTTCTTCCACAGGTGTGATATTAACTGATCCTTCCACTTTTTTTAAATTATATTTTTCAATCTGGTGCAGCAAACCCAGCATAATAACCAGGCTTAAAAGACCGAATGAAAAGCCAGCCAATACATCGCTTGCATAATGCACCCTTAGGTAAACCCTGCTTAAGCCTACAAAAAATATCATTAGCAGCAGCAATATTATCAGGCTCCATTTAATCCATTTATTTTTAACATCGCGGTAAACTACATAAATAATTAATCCAAAAAAAGTAAAGCTCATGAACGCATGGCCGCTGGGAAAACTAAGACCCGGTACTTCTTTCAGCAGTGGAATTAATGGCCTTGGCCTGTTAAACAGGTATTTTAAACCAAACATGAGCAGCAGGTTGCTAATGGCAATGCTGGCAAATTTTATAAAATACCATTTGTTTTTACGGATAAAATAAAAATAAATAAATAACAGCAGGTAAGCCGGAACCAAAAAATTTTGTGAGCCAAAAATTGTGAAGAACTGAATCAACGATGTATTTGTATCGGATACATAAGGCAGCAGGAAATCAAATGCCGTTTGATCAAACAAATATTTATTCTCAAAAAATATACGGCGTATCACCACAATGAGAAATGCAATGGAAATAAAAAAAGCTATAAAAACTATTACCAGTTCTGCACTAAGTAACGCAATAGCTCCTGAAAGTTTTTTTATCCTCGTCCTGATCCTCTTTTTCATAAAAATTTTTCTTCCGATAATACGGTTCCGTGTTGCAAATTAGGAAAAATTAAACCCACAGATATTTTTGACAGTAAACCCTGCATAGTAACAGCCTATCCTGCCCTTTTGCCACAACTATTTATAAGTATATACACAAAATTATATCAGGCACTTTTCTTTACTTAATAGCAGAACTTTAAAAAAAATGTTAATTACCTTAACCATTCAATTTGTAACAGTTTAATAAGAAGTGCTGGCATAATTTTTTACGATGGATGGCGGTTAAAAATTATTTTATTTCTAAATTAAAAATTACATGAAAAAATTAAAGAATGTTATAGGTTCTTATGGGCTGCCTTTAGCAGGCCTCTTATTAACCGTGTTGCTTTTTACAGCATGCAAAAAAGAAGATCCCAAAACCATATACACCCCGGCTGCGGGAGTAATGGCTTTTAATCTTGCCCCAGATAAACCGGCTGTTGGTTTTACTTTGTCGGGTAATACACTTGGTAATACAGTATTAAATTATACAGGTTACACCGGTGTTTATCTTCCTGTTTACACTGGCAACAGGGAAGTAAGGTCTGTTGATTACTATATGGGTTCTACTATTGCCATTAGTAACAACAATTTTGCAGACAGCGCTTATTATTCTGCTTTCTTATTGGGTGCTAATGGTAATTACCGTAATGTAGTTGTAAAAGATGAGGTTGATTTGCTTACTCCCGTTGCAGGCAAAGCATGGGTACGTTATGTAAATGCAATTCCTGATTCTGCATCTACGCCTGCTATAACTGTTGGAACAAATAACGAAAATGCTCCTTATGCTACGGTTGCCGCTTTCAGGCAGGTAAATGCTGGTTCGGTAAATTTTGCAATAAGCAATGGCAGTACCGTTAATGCCTCCCGTACCATTAACCTGGAAGAGAATAAAATTTACACGGTTTTATTTTTAGGGCTTCCAAATCCAACAGATCCTGCAAATGCAGCACAGATCAGGTTTATTCAAAATGGCGTTGCCACACAGGATTAACCTTAAAAGAAAAGTTTATTATTTTAACTCCGGGCAAAGATTCCCGGAGTTATTTTTTTATACTGCCGGTGAGTACAAATCGCGAATCCCTCTTTAAATATTATCGTCACCAGGCAAATCTTCATCAACTTAATCCTGCAGCAGTATTCCTTCAATTTTTCCCTCCTGCACAATAACACCAAATATTACTATCCCTGTTGCTGTTTTAAAATAGATATCTGTTTTCTCACCATCGTACATTACTTTTTCTACTGCTGCATCTTTTATCCTGCTGCCAATCTTTTTAAGCCGGGGCAGGCGTACCGTAAAAGGCACGGCGGCTATAAACCGGGGCTCAAATTTTTCATTGATAAATTTTTTCAAAGATTCGTCTTCGTCTTTTATCATTATAGAAATAAGCTCCTGTAGCAATTTTCCTTCTGGCGATTCAGCAAGCGTTTTAAACTCCTTTATTGCAGCAGCCGGTTTTACATCGGGCACAAATCCGGGGTTAAAGATCATGCGTGCCAGCAAAAAAGCAATGTCGTTTTGTCCCCGCTGTGCTGCATTAGTTTGAAAAATGATGGTTACTTTTTCATCAAGAAAACGCAGCACATCGCAAAAAAAGATGCCATTACCACCATTATGTGTAACCAACCAGGTTTTACGGGGCGTGGGCATAATGGCCCAACCGTAGCCGTAATAAGAGTCGGCATCGGGCCCTTCTTTTACATGGCGGCCATATAGTTTTTCTTTAGCAACAGCATTCAGTATATCATCAGTAAGCAGTGCCTGGTGCCAGCGGTACATATCTTCTACATTACTTAATATACCACCATTGCCTTTCAGGTTCCAGTAGGGCCCGTCGGCAGCCCATGGCTTTTCGTTTGATTTTCCCCAGCGCTCTTTACCACGATAACCGGTGGCCAATGTATATTGCTTCCAGTCAGGCACAACATAGCCGGTATTTTTCATACCTGCCGGTTCAAAAAGGTATTTTTGTAAAAACTGTTCATAGTTCATCCCGCCTGTTATTTCAACAATTGCAGCCAGTATGCTGAAGCCTACATTTGAATATTCATATCGTTGTCCAGGAGCCGCATTCAGCGGGGTTTCCATGGCTCTTTTAATAAAGGCATCTCTTATCAGAGGTTCATAATCATCGCCGATCTCTGGTTTTAAACCCGCTGTATGTGTAAGCAACTGGTGCAGTGTTATTTTCTTTTTGTCGGCCGGTGCAGCCGGAAAATATTTTTCCAGTGAATCATTTACCGAAAGTTTACCCATCATTTCCAGTTTCAAAATGGCCGTTCCCGTAAATTGTTTGGTAACCGAACCAACGGTGGAAATGGTTTGTGGCGTGTAAGGAATTTTATCTTCCCGGTTTGCATATCCATATCCTTTTTTTAAAACCTCCTGCCCGTCTTTCATCACTAATACAGAGCCGCTGAAATTATTGTTAGCTACCAGGCCGGTAAGAAAATCATCCATTTTTTTTGAAAGCAATTCATTGGGGTTATCTTTTTTCTTTGCATTGGAACAACCAATAAAGATCATGCAGCAGAACAACATTATTTTAGTAATCATGATTTGAGCTTTATAGTGAATTCAAATTAACGAAATTATTCGTACAACATACATACCATTCATCCCTCAACAACAAATGGCCTGTTCTTACAACTGTAGAATGATAGCCTGCTGAATTATAATTTTTCGCCCTGGAATGTGGCATAAATCACCAAATAAAAAAACGGGCGCTTTGCAGCGCCCGTTCCCTTTGTAAAGGCAATCTTAATTGATCACAATTTCCTTTTTAAGGTTTTCTTTACCGGCAATGATGGGCAGCGTTACCTGCAACACACCATCGGCATATTTGGCCGAGATGTTAGTGCTGTCAATGCTTTCATCTAAGGTAAAGGTCCTCGTAAAGCCACCGCGGCTGTACTCCCTCAATATCCATTCCGGACGGGGAAAGCCTTCGGGCGGACTGTAAGAAACGGTAAGTTCATTACCTTTTACATCCAGTTTAAAATGTTCTTTAATGCGGCCGGGAGCAAATACCAACATTTCATAACTGTTTTCAGTTTTGTAAATGTTTACTGCTGCCTTTTGCATAGAGCGGATAAATCCCGCTCTTGCAGGATTTCCGTATCGGTTGCCTTTTGCGGCGCATGACTGATTGTAGTGCATGTTCTTTGTTTTTAGTTAATAAAATAAATTACATGTTTGAACATTAAAAATGATGCCGTGTTTTGTTTACTGAAAATATGGCAGTGGTGCTGCAAGGATTTAATAAAATAATTGTTTCAGCAACTTAAATAATTATTATCATAATCATTTTTTACATCTTCATCAGGGCCATGAATATCTGTAACAAAAAAAGAGGTGGCACATTGCCAACCTCTTTTTTGATTCTATTCATTTGATTCACTAAAATTATTGCGGTTGCGTAACCGTATTCATTTGCAATGTAACTGCAGTTTGTGCCAGCAACCTTCCGTTTATAGATGCGCCGGTTTGTAAATTAATGCCTGTTGCACCCAAAATATTTCCTTCAAAATGGGTGGTAGTGCCTAAAGTAACGGCACCAGCAGTTTGCCAATAAATATTTTTTGCCTGTGCTCCGCCGGCAAGAGTAATATTAACCGCAGAACTCATGGTTAATGTACCTGCAATTTGAAAGATCCATACATCATTTGGTCCTCCTGAAATAATGATATCTGTTGGAATAATAACTGCACTTGTCCATTTGTACAGTCCGGCTGTAAGTGTTTTACCACCAATATCTCCTGCCCCCAAATTAATGAAATCAGGATTTGAACGCCCTGCTGCATCGGTATATGCAGTTTGCATATCACTTACCGAAGTGGTTAGCCGGGTTGCATTAGTAACTGCACAGGGCAGTGGGCCTGCTGCATCTACCGAATAAATTGTACCTGTAACTTCTGCGCAGGTTATGCCTATTGCAGCGCCTGTAATTGGGCTTGTGCCAATATCGCCTGTAACAACAGATTTATAAACATTAGTAATACCTGATTTTGACAGGATAACAAATTCGCCGGCAAGCCCAAGGTCTACTCCTTTTAGTTTTCCCTGCTGTAAAAGCAGTACAGAGGAACTTGTTGTTGATGTGTTTGAGATATTTTCAGCCACAGGCTGTTCTTTGTTACAGCCACCAATTAATAATGCAAATAGCAAGGCAATGGTTGGAAAAAGCAAATGTTTTGTACGCTTCATAAGATTTGATTTAATAGTGAAAAATAGATAATATGCAGTACCCCTTTGTTGGCTCAATAAATAATTGATTAAATATTTACCGGGAAACAGCAGCCGCAGAGATACGGAAGTGTTGGAGTTATAAGGAGCGCCAGGCGTGGCTTTAACGCTGCCGGTAATTTTAAACTATAAGGCGATAAGGACTGTTAAGAACGAGTAATGCAATAACCGGTCCACGATTAAGAAAGCGAATTAAACTCGTTTACAAATACAGTTTAAAATGAAAATATTTTTATCTGCATGCTGTACAAACTGCTGTCAGAGCGGTTATAAACCTCTTCTAAAATCTTAAACAAATAAAAAGGGTTTGCTTTTCGCGGCTCGGGAAAAAGGCTACAGCTTTATAGAAAAGGAACGACATTATTAAATTCCAGAAAAAGTTTATGGCGAAAAAACAACAGTTTTTTATTTACCAGTATTTATAAATTGCTTCAACATCTTTTCTGTAAATTGCCGCAATACTACAGATTGCTGCATAGCAGTTATATATTCTTCTTCGCTGCCACTTACTTTTAATACAAAAAGTTTTTTCAAAATTCTTTTTAATGGCATATTACTCTGCAGCTCTTTTTCGTTGCTTAACAGCAATACTACCCAGTTTTTTAAAATGAAATTTATATTTTCATCCTGGTAGTTTTTTGTGTTAAGGATTGAAGCCAATTTTTTTACCGAATCTTTTTCGGGCCGCAGGCCGCTGTGCGCAAGCACACGGTTACCCAAATATTTTTTTGCCAAAATGCCGGCGTATGCAAGGCTGATATCTGTTGCGTCAAAACTTACTGCACCTTTTTGCAAAATCAATTCCAGCCTTGAGTTAGCCAGTGTTTTTAAAGTGGATTGAGGACTGCGGTATTTTTTATTGGCTTTTATTTTGAGCTCTTCTGCTGCAGCCAGCTCCTGTTGTTGTTTTTGCAAAGGGCGAAATCCTGCATGATAATATATCCAGAATGCCCCCGAGTAAATACCCTCACTGTTTTCTTTACCAATTTGATAAGGGTCTACTGTAAAACGTTTTAAGCCATATACTTTACTGTGTAGTTGCAATACCTGGTCAAAAATATATTTTGATTCGCCACCGCGGTAACCGGCAAAAATATTAAACCCAATACGCCCACTGTTAAACAATATCCAGCAGCCCCCATAACCAACCGGTAAGCCATTCTTAAAAATAGTATAAGACGTATAGCTGTCAACCGGGTGCCTTCTTTCGGGTACCATACCCATCACCGCAACAGAAATCCCTCTTGACAGTTGATAATAAGAAACGTATGCCGGAGCAGTAAAACTGGTAGGGTCAATTTCCCGCAGGTTACGCAGTAATATCATCCGGCTGCAGTCAATTATCTGTTCAGCTTCATTTTCTGAAAGCTTAACGCGTAAGGGTTTTTGAATTGATTGTTGTTCATTTTTCTTTTTAATAAGAGAACGGTGATAATAGAGCTCAGTAAGGCTTTGCGGCAGGCTGCAAAGCGATATAAAATTAATTTCAACATTTATGCCGATTGTATTCCAGAGTTCATCTTTCACTTCGGGGCGTATATCGCTGCTGTCAAAAACATCAATGAACTGATTCAGCATATCTTCATCAGCTTGTTTTAAATGTTTAAACCAGCCCTTCCATTCTGCATTGGCATCCTGCAAAATTTCCGATTCGGTTTTTGGCATTACAACTGAAAGGATTGATTGTATCTGGGCATCCCCTGCTTCAAAACTGCTGAGCTTAATTTCCGTTGGCCGGGTTTGCCTTAACCATTTTACCATCTCAAAACTAAAAGCTGCACAAAGCGATGTGCCGGTAATGCCTGTATTATATAGAGCTGTTTTTATTTTTTCATTCGCCTGTATATGTTGTTGCAGTTGCTGTAATAGTTGGTTGGCAAGATCGTAAATGGTCTTGTTATCGGGATGCGCCATAAGAAACAGCAGCATAGCATAACCCGATTGAATTGCATTTTTATTTTTTACTTTTTTTATGTTGAGAGCATTCAGCAGTTGTATTTTTTCTGGTGCGGATTGTTTTCCAAACTGGTTGCGTATGGAAAAGAGCCGGGCAATTTGTGCATTAGCATCATTCATATTGCTGTTATTAAGGTAAAAGCTGCTTTATCATTTATTGAAAGTTAACTTATTTATTTTTTAGCTTTACGGCATGAAAAAAATAATACTCTTTATATTTTTTATCCCGGCCCAAATTATTCTGCTGAAGGCACAGGATTTTTCACAATCCGACAGCGGGCTTATCATTACACTCAATCAGCAAATAGATAATTATGTGGTACTGCACAATACAGCAGCGCTGGACAAATTATATGCCGGTGATTTTGTGTTCAGTCATGGCTCCGGCAAGGCTGGTTTGTATCGGTAGCCAAAGGAGGTTTTTTATTGCGGCAGCACGATTCGGTAACAGTGGAAATGCACCCCGGCATTGCTGTTGTAAGAGGTAAACTTTCGGTACATAAAAAAACGGAGAAAGAAGACAGTAAGTATCATTTAAAATATGTAAGGGTGTATGCATTAAGAGACAAACAATGGCAACTGGTATCGCATATTACGGTTTGGGAGTATCATGAAGCCGGATAATTTTTTAACCGTTCTGTTGTTGTTCATTGTTATTACCCCGGTTATCAGCACACCTAAAATTCCCTGCCCGTTTACAGCCATAAATCAACTACCTTACTAAAATGCTTCGCTTCTTTTTAAACCTATATTGGAAATTTTTTGGCTGGCAATTATCCGGCAGCCTTCCTCACCATTATAAAAAAATGGTGCTGGCCGTAGCGCCCCATACCAGCTGGACAGATGTACTGGTAGGCTTTGCCGCACGAAATGCCATGCAGATTCACCATGCAAAATTTTTAGGCAAAAAAGAATTGTTTGTGGGGCCGCTGGGCTGGGTATTGCGTAAAATGGGCGGCACCCCGGTTGACCGCTCCGGTAAACAGGGCCTGGTAGAACAGGTGGTTACTTTATTTAATTCCAACCCCAATTTTATGTTGGGCATTGCTCCCGAAGGTACCCGCAAACGTGTTGATCATTTACGCACCGGTTTTTATCATATTGCAAAAAAGGCCGGCGTACCTATTGTGCCCATTGGTTTTGATTATGAAAATAAACGGGTGATAATTGGCGAAGCGTTTTTTGCAGGTGATGATGAAGCTGCGGATCTGAAAAAGATCATTGCATTTTATGCGGAGATAAAAGGAAGAAACCCGGAGTTGGATCTGAGGCATTTGAAGGAGTAAGAAAATTAACTCTCTATTGCATTTAAGATATATTGACATTGGTTGATATTGGCTTTATGAACGAAGACACTTAACTTCGGTTTTTTGGAAATAGCTTAAGGAAGATTGTATTTGATTTAAAAACAAATCTCAAGCCCCGCTTAATTACAATCAACGGTAATATCCCGCTGAGATACAAAAATATATAATGACACAAAAACAACTCGAAGATTATCTCTGGGGTGCAGCAAACATTTTGAGAGGAATGATTGATGCGGCTGACTTTAAACAATATATATTTCCATTATTGTTTTTTAAACGTGTAAGCGATCTCTGGGACGAAGAATATCAATCTGCTCTTGAAGAAAGCGGCAATGATTTAAGCTATGCTGAGTTTGCAGAGAACCACCGCTTTCAAATTTCTAAAAACTGCCATTGGGAAGATGTTAGAAAGAAAACCATTGATGTTGGAGCCTTTCTGCAAAAAGCATTAAATGGCATTGAGAAAGCCAACTTTGAAATGCTGCATGATGTGTTTGGTGATGCCCAATGGACAAACAAACGCAGAATGAGTGACGAAAAAATGCTTGACCTGATTGAGCATTTTAGTAAAATGAAACTAACCATTGCCGAAGTGCCTCATGATATTATGGGCGAAGGCTACGAATACCTGATTAAGAAATTTGCTGATGACAGCGGCCATACCGCAGCCGAGTTTTACACCAACCGAACAGTTGTAAAATTGATGACACAAATTACCGACCCCAAAAGCAGTGAAAGTATTTACGACCCTACTTGCGGCAGCGGTGGTATTTTGCTAAGTGCAGCTTTGCATTTAAAAGAGCAGGGCAAAGAATACCGAACGCTGAAACTTTACGGACAAGAACTCAACCTCATTACCTCTGCCATTGCCCGTATCAATATGTTTATGCATAATGTAGATGAGTTTTTGATTGTGCAGGGCGACACTTTAGACAGCCCACAGATATTGGAAAATGACGAACTGAAAAAATTTGATGTAATAATGGCTAACCCGCCCTACAGCGTAAAAAAGTGGAGCCAGGCCAAATGGATGAACGACCCTTTTGGACGAAACATTTGGGGCACACCACCACAAGGTTGTGCCGACTATGCTTTTCAGCAGCACATTATGAAAAGCCTGAACCCCGAAACAGGCCGTTGTGTAGTGCTTTGGCCGCATGGCGTTTTGTTTAGAGACAGCGAAGCTGAAATACGCAAACGCATGATTGAGGAGGATTATGTAGATGCTGTAATTGGTTTAGGCAAAAACTTGTTTTACAACAGCAGTATGGAAAGTTGTTTACTGGTATGCCGTATGAAAAAGTCAAAGGAAAGAAAAGGTAAAATTATTTTTATTGATGCAAAAGAAGAATTGAAAATTGATAGAACCAATGCCTGGCTGGAACCACAGCATATAAAAAAGATAAGTGATGCTTATTGGAAATTTAAAGATGTTGAAAGTTTTGCAAAAGTAATAGACACCAAAGTAGTGTTGGAAAGCAATGGCAACTTGAGTTTACAATTATATGTAAAGCAGGCTGCCAGAGGCAATGAGCACAATACTGAAGATTTAATTACAGAAATCAGGGGAGGGCAAAAGCAAATCAACAACTCATTGGATAATTTATTTACGCAACTGAAAAATATTGGAATTGAAATATGAGTAAGCTTTCAATAAATAAAAATCTCTATTCGAAAATTGCTGAACTCTTGCAGGCGGCAAGACAAAATGTTGTGCGTGCCGTAAATCAAACTATGGTTTATACCTACTTTGAAATAGGACGTATGATAGTGGAAGATGAGCAGCAGGGAAAAGAACGGGCGGAATATGGCAAACGGGTTTTGAAGGAACTTTCAAAGCAACTTAGCTTGGATTTCGGCAAAGGGTTTTCAGTTCAAAATCTCGAAAACATGCGTAAATTTTATTTGCTTTATTCCAGTGAGGCAAAATCCCAATTACCGGTTAGGATTTCCTCAAAATCCCAATCACTGATTAGGATTTCTGAAAGTTCGAATGTCACATTGAGCTGGACTCATTATTTAGTCTTAATCAGAATTGAAAAACAGGCAGAACGTAATTTTTATGAAATAGAATCCCTAAATAACAACTGGAGCGTACGGGAGCTTAAACGCCAGTTTGATAGCAGTTTATACGAACGATTGGCATTAAGCAGAGATAAAGAAGGCATTAAAAAACTTAGCGAAAAAAGACAGATTATAGAAAAGCCTATAGACTTTCTTAAAGACCCATACATCCTGGAGTTTTTAAATTTACCCGAACAGCATCAATATTCTGAAAGCGATCTGGAAACAGCCATCATTGATAAATTAGAAAATTTTCTGCTGGAACTTGGCAAGGGATTTACGTTTGTAGCCCGGCTATTTCGTATGACGATTGACGAAAAACATTTTAAAGCCGACCTGGTTTTCTTTAACCGTTTGTTGAAATGCTTTGTAGTAATTGATTTAAAAATAGGCGAGCTTACTCACCAGGATATCGGGCAAATGCAGATGTATGTAAACTACCACGACCGCACCATAAAACTGCCCGACGAAAATAAAACCATCGGTATTGTGCTTTGCAAAGACAAAAGCCAGACCCTGGTAGAAATAACCCTGCCAGAAAATAACGATCAGATATTTGCAAGCCGATACCAAACCGTTTTGCCGGATAAGCAAGCCTTTATTCAGCTTTTAAATGATAGTGAGGTATGAAGTTGAGAAAAGATAGATGGAAATTAGACAAGATTGGAAATGTTTGCCAAGTAATAAGTGGTGGAACTCCAAGCAGAAATGTATTGGAGTATTTTGGTGGTGATATTGCTTGGTTTACACCAACAGAAATACCTAAAAACAAAATTGAAGAAGTAATTCTATCAGAAGAAAATATTACTGAATTAGGCTTGAAAAAATCAAGTGCGAAAGTTTTACCCAAAGGAACTGTATTACTTACTTCAAGAGCTACGATTGGAATGATTGCAATTGCTGGCACAGAGATTACAACAAATCAAGGGTTTGCAAATTTTATTTGTAATGATAAGACATTATATAATTGGTATCTGGCTTATTGGTTAAATTCTAAAGTTGATTTTATAAAAAGTCTTTCCTCTGGCACCACTTTTAAAGAAATTTCAAAGACAACAATTCGTAATCTTGACATCCCCCGCCCCCCCCCGCCC